>JASHYS010000268.1 GCA_030042915.1 Acidobacteriaceae bacterium | reverse complement strand
CTCTGCGCAGCAGCTTGCAGCGTCAGCACCAGCCGGTCGAGACCCATGGCGAAGCCGATGCCGGGCGCTTTGGGTCCGCCGATGGCTTCGCTCAAGCCGTCGTAGCGACCGCCGCCAAGTAGAGCGTTCTGCGCACCCAACCCGCTGTGCGTGAATTCGAACGTGGTCCGCGTGTAGTAGTCCAGCCCGCGCACCAGGCGCGAGTTCAGCGTGTAAGGCACACCCACGGCGTCGAGCGCAGCCGTCACGGCGGCGAAGTGTTTTTTTGAGTCTTCGTCGAGCGAGTCGCCGATCTTGGGCAGCGTGGCGATGATGGGCTGATCTTCGGGAACCTTGCAGTCGAGGACGCGCAGCGGATTAGTGACAGCGCGGCGCTGGCAATCCACGCACATTTTTTCCTGGACTTGGAGCAGGGCTGTGCGGAGGACGGCATTGTAACGTTCGCGGTCGGCGGCCGACCCCACGGAGTTGAGCTCGAGAGTCCAGCCGGTGATGCCGAGTTCGTCGAGAAGCGTGGCGAGCATCTCGAGGACTTCGGCGTCGCGCAGCGGCGATTCGCTGCCCGCCGAGGGAGGGCCGATGACTTCAGCGCCAATCTGCCAGAACTGGCGATAGCGGCCCTTCTGCGGGCGTTCGCGGCGGAACTGCGGGCCAATGTAATAGAGCTTCTGCAACCGGCCGGTCTCGCCCAGCTTGTGCTCGATGTAGGCGCGAACCACGCCGGCCGTGTTCTCGGGGCGGAGGGTCAGGGATTGGGCCCTCTCTGATAGCGCGCGCGCCCGGTCCTCCCACGTGTACATCTCCTTCGACACGATGTCGGTCTCCTCGCCGACGCTGCGGGCGAAGAGCGATGTGTCTTCGAAGATGGGGGTGCGGATCTCGCCGAAGTTGTAGCGGCCAAGGACCTGGCGCACCGTCGCTTCAATGCGGTTCCACAGGGCCGTCTCGGGCGGCAGCAGGTCGCGCGTGCCGCGCACGGCTTTCAGAGTGGCCATAACCTGTCTAGTTTAAATGGCGGTGCGTGACCCTGAAGACCCGTTAGATTGCTCGAGATACGCCCGCCTGCGAATCGCCTCACGCCGACGTGCTGTCGATGCGCGTCTGCCAGCCTGGGCCGGTGGATTCAGATGAGTTTTTCACCTGAGCTTTTTGCGGGCGGCGCTTGCCGCGGACAAGCGAGCTGGATGCCGCTCATGGAGTTTTTAGTTTTATGGAATTGAGATTGGCTGGCTGGCGCACCTCTTGCTATGAAACGCATCTTAGCAAGCTGGAGGAAACACCATGGCCAACGAGAGCCAGACCGAGCGGCAGCCTCAGACAGGGCAACGCAATCCTCAACAATCCAACCAGCAAACCAATGACCCGCACCAGAATCCGTCCCATCAGCAGAACCCGCAGCATCAGCAGCAGAATCCGTCCTATCAGCAAAACCCGCAGCAGGGAAGGAAGGACGTGCAAAAGGAACAGGAACACGACACAGAGCGGAAGTCAGGAACCGGAAACCGGTAGATCATAAATAACCAGAACAATACATACCCGGGCGGCGGCGCTGATGCGTCGCCGCCTTTTCCTTTGTTTGGGGCGGGCCAGTCTTGACAGGCTACGCCACAATCCGGCTGGTCAGGGTGTGCCACCACGCGGGAGCCACGCTATACAGGTAAACAAGAAGAGCCTGCCAAGCGAACACAATGGGCAGCGCGACGCGATACACCTTGTGAACACTGCGGTTCACCAGGAGATCGCGCACCACGCCGAGAAGAATAACCACATCGAGGCACGGGTAATAGAGATTGTGATCGAAGATGTAATCACTGCGGCCAAAGGGCGCGTCGAGCAGTGCGCAGGTAGCGATGAAGAGCAGGCGGCGATGCAGTTCGGGCTTCTTGCGCCAGAGAATGGCCAGCGCCACGCATGGGCCGAACACAAACATGTCGCCCCAGGGAATGCTGAGAAAGACATCGGTGCCGGTCTCGTGAAGGGTGAACCAGTCAAAACGCGCCATGATGATCGAGATGACGAAGCCCAGCACCACCATTACCGACGCAAGGCCGGCGCCGAACCAGCCCAGAGAGCGATGAATTTTGACGTTGCGGGTGCGCACGAGCACCGATTGCAAGATATAAAACAGCACCCACGAGGAGAACGCTGCGCCATGAAACCAGAGCAGCAGCGGGCGCGGCGGCGACGCGTGAAACAGGTGTTGGTCCACGGTCTTGCTGAATCCCCAAACCACGATTCCGGCGAAAAGCAGCGAGGCAAAGAGATAAAAGTACCGGTCGACGAGACCGTTGCGGCCGGTGACCGCGGGCATGCGGTGAGTTACCGCGGCTTGCGAGGCTGACGCCATCCGTGGAACCTCCTTGTGTACGCGCGAGCCGCGCAGGGGATGGGATTGGGCCCAAGGGGAAGTGAGGCGAGTCTAGCACGGGACAGAGCGCTCAACGCGCAAACTGGTCAGGATTGGCGTAAGCAGAGTACCGTAATCGGGGAGATGTGCGGGAGCCGGCGAATTAGGACGTGATTGGTGTCACGGTCCGGGGAGGGCCACCGCCGGTAGCCTCAAGCTGTGGGCGCGGCCCAGACGCAGCCCCGACCGAGGAGCGAGTTCCCATGGCTTATGTCGTGACCGACGCCTGCATTAAAGACTTCGTTTGCGTACCGGAGTGCACCACCGCGGCTATTGCGCCTGCTGAAAGCGATGCCGCCGCGGCAACAGTGTCGCAGGTTTTCATCAATCCCGACGAGTGCATCGACTGCGGCAGTTGCGTCGCGGTCTGCGCGCAGAACGCGATCTATCCGCAGGATGAGCTGCCTGCCGATAAGTCTGCGTTTGCTGAAAAGAACAAAGCCTACTTCAACTAAGACCGCACAGGTCGGGAATGGGATCTTACGCCCGGTGAAGCGGTCCGGAATGCTGGCCATATCTGTTCACCAGGCTTGGGCCTGGGGATACTATCTTTTGCCCGCCGTGGCAGGCTGGTTTTTGCTTTGTTAATTTGTGCTCGGCTTTGGCGCCGGAGATGGCGCGGCGCCGGCAGGCGGAGTCTGCGGAGCTGGCGGCGTAGCCGGCTCTGCGGCGGCAGGCGGGCTGTCATCTGTAGCGCTGGTGCCTGACGGCGTTGCCGATGTTGCGCCAGGACCTGCGGATTGCGGCGGAACGGCACGCGCTTGCGATCCTGCCGGCAGCACCAGCGTCGTTACCGGCAAGCTCACCGCCTGTACGGTTGCCGGGTCGTCGCGCAACTTCACATACAGCGTACCGTTGAGGGGATGGGGAACGATGAGTTCCGTGCCGGCAAAATTGGCCGGCACATCGGCGGGATTGTCGAACGCGGACGTGGCCGCAAACGACGCGGCCAGGAAGAGATTGGTTCCGCCGAGGAGGCAAGGCTTGGAAACCGCACGCGGACACTTCAGACTGGTAAATCCTGGCAGGCGGACCAACGTGCCCAGCGGCTGCCAGTCTCCAGCGGTGCCGTCAGGAGAAATGGGGCGCACGCAGATCGGGCCGAAAGCCGATGAGCCGAAACGGGCAAGGGGTTCGATGCTGCCCACTGCCGTTCCCGCGTCTTCCAGCATCAGGCCGCCGTCGTTCAACGCGAGCGTGGTATGGAAGCTCAAGTCGGCGGCAGCCACTTCCACTTTTTCGTCACGAGGAAATGCCGCCGGCACGACGGACTTGAGAAAGAAGACGATCTTTCCGTCGACCGGCAGGTCGTTGGGGCTGCCAAACTGCACCGGCGGAAGCGAATCCTTGTCTCCGTTCTGCACCGCCTTGCTGAGCAGTGTGACTTGCGGCCGCGGCGCATCAACCGTGACAGGAGCCTCGAGCACGCGCCCGTCCTTAAGATCGACGTGAGCCGTATAAGAGTCCCCGGGTTGGAGGTTCGTCGTCGATCCGGCGGCATTCATCGTCAGTTGATCGGCATCCTCCACGCGGTTGAGCGTAGCGGGCTTGAAGGTGATGCCCTCCACCTTGGCCGTCGCCACTTCATCGAGTCGTGTTCCCTTGAGCAGCGCCACTTTATCGCCGCTGCTGAGTGTCAGCCGCTCCAGCGACGCGGCTGCTTCGTAGGCCACCATCGAAAGACGGTCGGGCTTGGGCAGCCCGTACTGATAAACAGCGATCTTCACCGGCCCGGGCGCAGCTTCTTTCAGCGGGACCGTCACCTCCACCTCATCCGGACTGGGCGATTTCCAGGCGAGCTTCAATTCGTGGCTTCCACTCGTCTGCTCCTCCACCTTCTCTACGCAGACTGATCCCGCACCGTTGAGATGCAAGGTGTCATTGCGGCCGACGACCAAAGCCGTTTGATCATCGGGGGCCAGCGACCACTTGCCGGCCTGCGGCGCAACAAGCTGGAACTCGGGTCCCTGCCAGTCGTCAAAACCCCACTTGCCGCGAACCACTGCGGTGAACTCGCCTCCGGGCAAATCCTTGATGGGCTGGGTTGGCGCGAGGCCGCCGCCGCTAGCATCAGCGGTTAACGGGATGTCGGGCACCGTGCTCTTCGCAAGGCCATCCGGCTCGAGGTGCAGAACCAGGTCATGACCCATCTGCGTGGCGAAGACCAGCGGAGCTCCTTCGGCGGCCATCACAAGGCCCGGCTTCAGGGCGCAAGCCGTATCTTCGGGGTTGACCGGATGCAGCGGCTCGGGCCGCGCCGGTCCAACGGGAGGCAGCGCCACCACGACCACCGACTTGGGATTGCGGAATGAAGGCGGCATGTTCAGCCGCAGGTTCAAGGTGTCGGACCGCGGCAGCGCCAGCGCGGGAATGTACTGGAAGTGCGCCGTATGCAACGAGCTGAGAATCCTCGCGGTGTCGACAATGGCGCCGACGTAGGGACTGTACACGCCGCCGCCGGCCAGCGTGGTTGAACTGAGCTGATTCATCAGGTCGAGCGCCGATCCGGTGGCGAGCTGATCCACCAGCGACTGCGCATTGGCGTCGTCGAGCACCATGCCTTCGGAGTTTTGCGACAAACAGGACGCCTGCTGATCGGGCGGCTTTTGAAAACAGCTTTCGTTGATCTTGATTCCCAGGCTGCGCGCCGCCATTTCGGTGTGCGTCTTGAGGGCCGTGGGATCGAACTGCGAGGTGACTTTGATGGCGTCGAGATAAGATTCAAGCCGCATCCGTTCCCAGCTTGCCGCCTGCAGATCCTGTGCGGCGCGCACAAACGATCCAGGCCGCCCGCGCACCGCGTTGCGCAGCGTATTGAAGTCGCCGCCGGTTTCCGGGGCGAGAAACAGAAGCGCCTGTTGCGCTTCGGCGGGAACGGTGACAAACACGCCCTCGTCGCGCGCTGCGCGGGTCCAGGTCTCCACGCGGGTGAACCAGCCGGGCGG
>JASHYS010000267.1 GCA_030042915.1 Acidobacteriaceae bacterium | reverse complement strand
AGTGGCGATGATACCCGCCCATCGTCTCGGCCATTTGTGGGTGCGAAAGGCCTCCCAGATAATCCAGAATCCAACCGGATCGCGCACCACGAGCAGCGGCGCTGCATAGTTGGGGAAGACCCATTTACGCAGCGCCCCCTCAAAAATCAACAGCAGGAAATAGAGCCAGAAGAGCTTCTTCAGCAATGGCATCTCTGAGAGCAGCTCACTCAGCCATCCCATGGTGGGGGGTGCGCGCCTCACAATTTGCCGCGCTCTCAATGGCATACAACCGACCTCACTGCGTGGGCGAAATCCGCCCTGTAACTCTCCCAGGACCTGGCTGCCGCGGCCGTCTGGGCGTTGCGCGACATGGCCGCAAGCAGGTTCCGGTTTCTGCTGAGAGTCTCTATACTGCCGGCGATCGCTTCCGCGCTGCAGATGGGGACCACAAAGCCTTCACATCCATCTTTCACAAACCCGGCCGCTCCCGTGTTCGGTGTGATGATCACCGGAAGCCCACACGCCAGCGCCTCCAGGACCACCAGGGCACAACCCTCCGCAAGCGATGGTAGCACCAGAACTTCGGCTTGCTGCATCTCGGCCAGGACTTCGGCGTGGCTGAGCGTGTCGTGCCATCGCCAGCGGCGGCACGCCGCGTCCACGCGAGCGTTGCGCGCTATTTTTCCGCCAATCAGCGTGAGATCGATGCGCGCTCTAAGGATCTCGATTGCATCCAGCAGGTACCCGATTCCTTTGCGCTGAGAGAGCGCGCCCACAAACAACACCTTCAATGGGCGGTCCGGATCTCTTTCGATCGGCCGGCGCGGGCGCACCGGCGGCGCTCCGTAGCCCACGACGCGAATCCTTTCGTCCGGAACTACACCCTTCAGTGTTTCGCGAACCAGTTCGCTGGGCACGATGACAGCGTCGGCAAGCTGAAGCTCCTCGTCCTTCCAGCGCATATGCGCCGGCGAATCCTTGAGCTTGGGAAGCAGTTCGGCAAACTCCGGACTGCGCTTCGCCTCCTCAGACAGCAGCTTGTGCTCCCAGTACCAGAAGGTGCTGGGCAATTCGTAGAGAGTCACGATTCCCAGCCGCCGTGCCTCACGAAATGTCTTGAGCGCGCCGCCCTCGTAGGCAAACACGGCGTCAGGCCGGAGCGCGCCCAAACGCGCCGCCACCTTGCCGTCGAAGTGCCGGTACATGCCAATCACAGAAAAAGGCCGCTCGCCCGAACAGAGGAGGTCTCTGAACAGGAAAAATCCGTCGCTGAGGCGCACCATCTCGCGCCACGGAACGCACTGCACAAGATCACGCGGCGCCTCGGCAAACGAACGCCTTGCCAACAGCGTCCGCAACCGCTGCGGAAGCATTCGGTTCCAAAACGACTCCTGGTCCCAGGCGATGGTCGTCCAGAATTCCTTGAGCATCCCGTTTTCAATCAGGCTGCGCAGGGCGTTGCGGACGTTCTGATTTCCGGTGGGGTGCGAGATAACGACGGAGGGTGCGTACATCGCCTTCGATGGCAGGCCGGTCAGGCCCGACGTTGACTCTGAGCTTTTCAACAGTTGGATCACTCTGCCTTCATCGCCGCCGGAACCTCTGCGTCTGGGCCCAAACCTGATGCAGAACCCTCGATCCAACGCGCATACATTGACGCGTGCACGCGCAGCCGGTGTCCCTGGTACCAGCTCCAGGCGGCGTGCGAGCACTGCTCCAGGCCCGAGCCCAGCGCAGTGTTCACCGATTGCGGGCTCAATAGCTGAAGTCCATCCCGTAATCCCGCGATTTCGCCGGAAAGGTTCCGCGCCAGAACAGGAATAGTACCGTGCGCGCAATACGCGGCGAGGACGGTGGATTTAGTCAGCCAGGCCGAAAAGAACGGCAGGAATCCGAATCTGGCCTGCGAAAGCCGCTCACTTACCTGTTCTGCGGGCAGCACTCCCAAAAATCTGATAGGAATGCCTGAGAGCTCACGCGGTGTTGCGATCTCGGGGCCGATATCCCATAGCTCCTCAATGCCGAGATCGCGCAGCATGCTTCCCAGCCCGGCCATCTCTTTATAGGCTCTTTGCCTCGTCGTTGCGAGGCCGAAAACCACCCCCACCGGTTGGCGCTGAGTAAAGAGCACAGGCTCATGGGGCTCGCCGACCTGCGAGAAGATAGGAAGAAGCTGGACGGGTACGGCGGATCGCCTGTTCGGCACCTTCTCGAGCCACGCAAGGGAGGGCTGCGTGCTGGTCACCAGCAGGTCGCACGTTAAGGCAATGCGGCGAAGAACCTCCCTTTGCCGGCGCGAATGCCAGAACGCCGATCGCCACGGCATTCCCCATGCAAATAGCTCGTGGAAGAGCACGGTGATACGAAACCGGCCGCTTGCACTTACGCCGACAATCGCATTGGCCAGATCCGCGGGCGCGCCGTCCTGCGAATATCCGTAGCCACTCAGATGCACCAGCAAAGCCGCCGGCCCGCCCTTGCTGAGGGATACGCACGCATCCAGCACTTCGCCCGGCATGCAATAAACGATCGGATAGCGGATTGCGCACCGCTCCTGGGAGTTCAGCACAGCAAAGGCAGTCTGGATGCCGAAGGCAGATTCCAATTCCCCGGCGACTGAGAGCGCAAAGTCGCTGACGCCGCAGCGCATCGGCAGCATCCGGGGAACGATCGCAATCAATTGTGGTGGCGTGGAAGGCATGTTTCGCACTCGCGAGGCGGGGAAGCACCTGGCCCGGCTACACCGGCCGGTCTAGGCCGTGCGCTCTTCCCTGAGCATCTGCATCTCAGCTTCGAGCATTTTTTCGATGACTTCCTTCATTCCGCTACGCGCTTTCCAGCCCAGCCTGGTCGCCGCCTTGGCAGGGTCGACCTTGTTCTGCCGGATGTCCGTCGGCCGCATGAGCTTCTGATCCTGCGTTACGTGGTTGCGCCAGTCCTTGCCGATCAAATCGTAGGCGGTTTTTACAAACGCGGTCAGAGCGTGACTTTGACCCGTGGCAATGATGTAATCTTCAGGCGCCGGCTGATCAAGCATCAGGGCGACCGCTTCAATATATTCAGGCGCCCAGCCCCAGTCCCGCTCAATGTCCAAATTGCCCAGCGCCATAGGGCTCTCCCGGCCCAGGGCCAGGCAAGCGGCGCCGTGAATGATCTTGCGGGTCACGAATCGCAATGGGCGCAAGGGTGAGTCGTGATTCGACAGAATCCCGGTGCAGGCGAACATGCCGTAGGCTTCGCGGTAGTTGGCCACGATCCAGAAGGCCGACGCTTTGGCCACGGCGTAAGAACTGCGCGGGTTGAAGCGAGTACTCTCGTTGGCCGTGCTGTCGCCGGTGTCACCGAAGCATTCCGTCGAGCCGGCGTTGTACAGGCGGATCTCCGGATTGGTCAGCCGGATCGCCTCCAGAAGAGTCAACGTCCCCAGGGCGATGCTCTCGATGGTTTCGACAGGCTGCTCGAAAGAAAGACCGACTGAACTTTGTCCGGCCAGGCTGAAAACTTCGCTTGGCCGAATGCGCCGGAGCAACCCGATGGCGTTACCCACATCGCGCAGATTGAGCGAAACCAAATGCAGCGAATCGTAGATCCCCAGCCGCTTGGCATTGTGAAAAGAAGTCTGTTCGGCGTCGCGCGAACTGCCCCAGACTTCGTAGCCGCGCTCCAGGAGCAACTTTGCAAGATAGCTGCCGTCCTGCCCCGAGATGCCGCAGATCAGCGCGCGTTTGCTCATTTCCAGCCTTCCTTACTTATCGCGGCCAATCTGCGTGCAACCTTCCTGGTGCGGTTTTTTCCAAGGCTGGCTTTGGCGCTCTTTGATTGCGGCAGTTTTCCCCCAGATGGGAACTCTGGACAGCAGCAGACTTAGCCCGAGATCTATTGGTAAGCAGCCCTGTAGATGGCAACCGAACTGCCGATGCCCAATGCAGAGTTGATGGCCTGTTCTGTCGCCAGTCTGCCATTGCTGGTGGGAACATAAAGAATGTCCCCATCTTTCATGGCCACGTCGGGAGCCTGGCCCTTGAGGATCAGATTCACGGGAAGGATGATTTGCTCTTTTTTCCCGTCCGCCATGGTGCGCACCAGCTGTACGCGTTTCAAGGCCGCCGCGTGCTGGCTGTTGCCGGCCAGCGCCATGGCCGCCTCCACTGTCAACGTGTCGCGGCCGTCGAGCACATACATGCCTGGCTTGCCCACGTCGCCCAGCACATAAACGACGCCCGCCCGGGGAACCAGAAGCGAATCTCCCGGAAAAATCTGCAGCTGGGGGATCACGGGCTTGAGGGCCGCGGGATTGTAGTCCACCGTTTGCGGATGAGCGGGATCGTCGCGATGGGTAATCATCACCTGCGAAGCCGCAGTGGGCAACAAGCCGCCCGCCGCTGTGATCAAATCGTTCAGCATGCGCACGCCCAGGGCTGGATAGACACCGGGCGCCTTCACTTCGCCGTTGACGATAATGCCCTGCGTTGCATACTCGGCGATGAAGACCGTCGCGTGGCAATTGGCAGGCTGCAGAATCTGCTGGTCAAGGAAGCGCTTCTCGATCAGCGTCGCGGCCTCTTCCGCGGTTGAACCATCGACATGAATGCGGCCGGCCAGTGGAAGGGTGATATCGCCCTTTTCATCCACCCTGTAGCGGCCTGAAAGGTCGGGGTTGAGAAACATGGTCACTTCCAGCAGATCGCCGGAGCCGATCTTCAGCGGTGGCGCGAGGTCGGGCTCAGGATTGGGTGCCGCCTGCGCCATCCCCAGCCAGGCCTGCACAAACAGAATCGCGGCGATTGCCGTTGCGCGCGCAATCATTCTGGTCATGTCACCTCTGCCTTTCGTCGTCTTCATACCCATAGGCCCGATCTGATGACTTGCTCTGCTGGTATCCATAGAAATAGTCATTGGCGTACATGCTGTAGTGGTAGGTATAGAAGTTTTCCAGGCGCATGTCGACGTCGTTCACCACCACCCCGGCGACCGGGGCATTGATGCGCCAGAGAAGGTCGCGGGCGCGGATGAGCGCGCGTTTTCGGGTGACTCCGGCGCGCACGATCAGCAACACAGCGTCGGCGCGCACCGCCATGGCCTGCGTATCCGAGACGGCAAGCAGGGGCGCGCTGTCGATGACGATGCGGTCGAACTCCTTCGTCCACAGCCGCATCTGCTCCTCCATGCGATTGGAAGAAAGCATCTCGGCCGGGTTGGGCGGCCGCGGTCCCGTGGGCAGCACATGCAGCTCGGGCAACTCCGGCAATGGCGCAGGAATGTCGATGTGCGCCCCTCCCTGAGCCAGCACCGTGGAAAGGCCCAAGTTCTGGTCGCCCATAGCGAATGCGCGGTGCAAGCTGCCGCGACGCAGGTCAGCGTCGACCAGCAAAACTCGCTCGCCCCGTTGCGCCAGCACGATGGCCAGATTCAGACACGTGGTCGTCTTGCCCTCCGCCGGGAAACAGCTCGTCACCACGATAACTTTGGGCGGATTATCAATGGAAGAAAGCAGCAGGGAGGCGCGCATGCCGCGATAAGACTCAGCACCGTTCGACTTGGGATCCCACAGCGTGATCAGCTGTTGTGGAGCCGTGGGAGTGCTGAGCGCCGGTTCTTCCCGGCCTTCGCTCCTGCGCCACGCTGGGCTCGACAACATGTGCGGAATGGCCGCGATCGACGGCAACAGCGAAGCGCTTTCCACTTCTTCTGAGGTGCGCAGCCGGTCGTCGATGGACTCAATCACAAACGCCAACAAGGCTCCAACCAGTATTCCGCCCAGCAACCCCATCATCAAAATCATGCCTTTGCGCGGCGCCACGGGGATAAAGGGAACTTCGGCGCGGTCGACTACCGTGATGTTGGCTGCCGATAATCCGGCCGTGACGCTGGCTTCCTTGAGCCGCATCTGAAGCGTGTCGTAGAGCGTACGGGTGAGTTCGGCCTCGTGGCGCAGGATCGCGTACTGCGCTACATCCGAGTTCAAGCGGTACGCCGCATCCTCCTGCTCACCCAGGCGCCTGCGCAACGCATCCTCCGTGCCCAGCGTGTTCGCGTATTCGTCCTGAACCTGGCGCCGTGCGCTATCGACTTCTTTCTTCAGCTGCGCCTGAACCTGGCTGATCTGGGCGTCGAGCTGCTGGATCTGAGGATGGTTCGGGCCGTATTGCGCGGCCAGCTCTGCACGCTTGGTTTCAAGATCGGTGAGTTGATTCTGGATCGAGGAAAGCGTGGAATCGTCGCCCATCAAGGCGACCATGTCGGGATTGAGCGAGGTGAACTGCCGCATGCGCGTTTCGTCCTGAATGCGTTGCGCTTCGGCTGTATTTAAATCGCTGCTGACGCTCTCCAGCGTCTGCAGCGTGAGATTCGAGGTCTCATCCGTGCCGACGATATTGTGGGCCCTCTGGTAGTTGGCCAGATCACGCTGCGTATCCTCGGCCTCCTGGCGCAGATCGTCAAGCCTCTTCTGCAGCCATGCCGACACATGCTCAGTACGCTCGAACTTCGTGCGCAGGTCCTCATCGGAATAGGTGTCGACCAGTTCATTGATGATCGCAGTGGCGAGTTTGGGATCGGTTCCCCGGTAACGGATTTCCATGATCCGCGTATTGGGCAGAATGGAGATCGTCAGGCCGCCCTTGATGATTCCAATCATCGCGGCCCGCTCCTGCGGCGTGATTGGCCGGGAGGCGGTGTACGCGACCGCTGTGCCGTTTTTTTCCGAGCCGCCCCGGATCCGCTCGAGGAGACCGAGATGCTGCGCTGTTTCAAACAGCACTTCGTCGCTCTTCAGGACGTTCATCTCCGTATCCAGGTCGGTTTGGTCCAGATCCTCCGCCGTAAAGAAGCTTCCGATGTCGGCGCTGGTGATCTCGTTTGGCTTCACTTCGACACGCGACACGCTCTCATAAACCGGCGGCGTGTGAAACGCTTCCCACACCCCCACCGCGACCGCGAAAATGGTCACGCCAAGGATAAGGAACTTGTGCTTGCTGAGGACGCGCCAGACGTCTATCAGCGAGCGCTGCTCGACCAATGGCAGAGTGCCTGGCCGGCCTTCAACAGGCTGCGCCGGCAGGTGCTCCGATTGAATTTCGAGGGACATTGAAACTCCTATGGTTCTTACAGAATACAGTTAATCGGTCGTTGCTTTCGCTAAATTAACGATCGCCGCCGGGCGCCCGGCAGCGCGATTCTGCTCAAGCCGAAACGGGTTCAGGACTTTGCCGGCGTTGCCGCGCTACGTACTCGATGTTTTCCAACACCCGCTTGGCATTGACTCTATAGTTGAACTGCTCATCGAAGCACTTCCTGCCGCGTATCCTGAAATCCGCCAGTTCCTCGCTGGTCAGCTCTGACCAACGGCGCAGGGCGGCCTCAATGCCGGCAACAGTATCTTCGCTCACAAATCCCGCCAAGGCCCTCTCAACTTCCCGCCAGATGTTCACCTTATTCGAGACAATGACGGGTAAGCCGCACGCCAGTGCCTCCGCCACTGAAACACCGAAGTTCTCCTGATGCGAGGGCAGGACAAAAACTTCCG
>JASHYS010000266.1 GCA_030042915.1 Acidobacteriaceae bacterium | reverse complement strand
CCGGCAACGGCTGGCCTCCGACAGTGCCGTAAAAAGGCAAAAGAGCTTCTCGCGTCACCTGCACGGCCGAGATGGCGCACCCTTCAACCGATGCCGCTTCCACCAGCCGCTTAGCAGCTCCGCTCGATTCCGCGCCAACGTAAATATGATCGCCAACGAAATGGAGAAAGGGCTCGTCCTTGATGAAACTCTGCGCGCACGCCACAGCATGCGCATAGCCTCGCGCTTCCTTCTGTTGCACAAAGGTCAGGTGCGCTCCATCATCCGCGAGCAGCCTCCCATAGGGTTCCTGATCTCCCGGCCAAACCACGATGCAAACGTCTGTGATGCCGGCTCGCACCGCCTCTCTTACCACCAGGCTCAGGACCGAGCGCTCTTTTCCCTCCCGGTCGATCAGCGTTTGCACGGGCAGGTTGCGCTGATCTCTGCCTGCTGCCGTGATCACTGCCTTTCTCACTTGCATATGGAAAATCTTACAGCAGTCGTGCCTTGCCTAAACTCCATCCGCACCCCCATCCGGCGGGCCGCACGGTATCCCAGCGCTCTGCGCAAAAAAGGAAGGACGATGAGCCTCGTCCTTCCTTTGAACTGCATCGGCGGGAACTGAGTGCCGTCTATTCTCGAACCTCCGCCCGTTCCAGTGCCGCGATCACTTCCTCATTGATTTGCGGCTGTCCGCGCGGTGGAATGTACAACGTCGAGATGGAGATAAACTCGGCTTTGTTCAGGTTGCGCAGCGCCACGCGTTCGATGAGCGCACGGCTGGTGGGAAGCTCCGGCGCGTGATAGAGAAACACCTCGTGCTCAGGCCCGTAGAACTTCATGAGGTATGCGGCAAGAACTTCGAGCCGCGACCGCACCCCCGTTTGCGGTAGGTTCCACTGCTCTTCTCCCAGCACGCTCACCTGCCATAACAGCAGGCCGGCGGTGGGATCGAAGTTGTATTTGTAGTAGAGAAAGCGCGTGGCTTCGAAACTCTGCAGGCCCGCGCGCCCGATGTCGAGGCCCAGGTCGGCATACAGGCTGTCTTCAGTTGAGATCGCGGGCAGCATGCGCGCGCGCTTGCCGGTGGCGCGAGCACGGCGTATCGATTCCCACGCGGGGAACGAAAGCACGCCCGGATGACCGTAGAAGGCTACGCACAGATCGCCGGACGATTCCAACTCATTAAGAATTTTGGCGATCATGGTTTCGTAAATCTCGATGCGCGGCTTTCCCGTCTGATACATCGGCCAAAGTGACTCGGCCGCTGGATTGAGGTTGCGGATGCAGGCTTCGGCGACAGGATCGGCCACCAGGTACAGCACGCGGGCGGCTTGCTTGATCGCCAAACGCGCTTCGACCGTCATTTGCAGCCCGGCGCGAATGCCCGTTCCCACCACGGTAAGCCCCTTGGCAGACCATACTCCGCAGGGCTCCTGATCCTCGGCGCGGTTCGAATCCACCCCCGCGAGAATCGCATCCCGCGCCAAATCGAGCTCATTGTCAATGGGCTCAAATCGCACCAATTCCGCATCGTTCGAGACAGCAAAGCGCTTCGGCGGCGGCCCTTTTTCTCCTCTTGGCGGTGGTCCCTCCTCCGCCCTTGGCGGCGGCCCTTCCTCCGCCCTTGGCGGCGGGCCCTTTTCCGGTCTCGGGGGCGGCCCTTTTTCTGGTCGCGGAGGCGGCCCTTTTTCTGGTCGAGGCGGCGGTCCCTTCTCCGGTATAGGCGACATCATTTGGGTTTTTGCCTCCGCATCGCGCCCATCCTTCACGGCTTGTTCAGCGAAAACGGCTTGACGAAGGGCTACGGGATCGCCTGCGAGCAGCGCTCGCTGGTCTTCCGCACTAAGGCTCAGTCTGCTCAGAGTCTCGTACGGAGAGCTCCGAAACGCAGACATCAATTGGGGGTCAGTGGCCAGCGAGGCCAGAAACTCTAGCAACTGCATGGAACGACCTCCTTCGCAGTTGCTGGATACTAATTTGGAGGCGCCGCTGCCGTCAAATCTTTTTTCGATGATAGCTTCCGATTCTCTCTCATCATGCTGATCGATGGGGTGAATTTCGACGCTGGAGCCGAACCAGCATTGCGGCAGATCGAACGCGCGACCCGAAACGCGCCAAAAACCTGGTTCATAATCTCTGGCCCGCCTCTGTTCTTCTGCATACAATGAGTCAAAGTTCTCTTGCGCCGGAGACTGTGCATGCTCTCGAGACTTACCGGTCCAGCTTCAATTTGTCCTCGATGGGCGTGGCGCGCGCTCCCGCTTCTGCTTGCCCTGCCGGCCGTCGTGTCTGCGCAAGCGACGATCATGCTCGGCAATGCTACGGTCGAACTCACAGGGCCATGGCGATTTCACATTGGAGATAACCCTGCATGGGCACAGCCCGGCTTCGACGATTCTTCCTGGAGCACCATGGATCTGACGCCGCCCAATGGCTCCTACGATCCTTACAACGGCACCAGCGGATTTGTTCCGGGCTGGACAGTGCGCGGCTATCCGCACTATTCCGGGTTCGCATGGTACCGGCTGCAGCTGGACCTTCGAAACTCGGCTGGGGGCGCGCTGACGCTGAAGATGCCCCAAAACGTCGACGATGCCTACCAGGTGTACGCCAACGGCCGGTTCGTTGGCGAGTTTGGTCGATTCTCAGGTCGCGACGTGACAGATTATCTTGCGCGACCGTGCGCCTTCACGCTGCCTGCAGACATCGGGAGCGGGCCGCTCACCATTGCCGTCCGCATGTGGATGAATGCGCACACGCCGCTGATTGAAACCGCGGCCGGTGGGCTGCATGGTCCGCCCGTGCTGGGACAAACACAGGCTGTGATGGCCATGCAGCGCCTGGATCTGGACGATTTCGACCGCTCCGAATCCAGCCAGTTATTTGAAGCCGCGATCCTGCTGCTTGCCATCGTTGTGGCATTTTCGTTGTACGCGATGGACCGCGCCGAATCGGCTTACCTGTGGCTGGGCGTAAACTGCGTGGTCATTCTGCTCACCATCTGCACCCGTCATCTGGCGTATATCAGCACCTTGATTTCAGCCGCGCAGTTTATTTTTCTGCGCGATGTCATTCTGTTTCCAGCGCAGATGGCGCTGTGGATCTTCTTCTGGGACTGCTGGTTCAGGCTAGACAGAAAGAAGCTGCTCTATCGGGCCGTTTTGACGCTGATCGCGTTGCTGGCGCTGGGGACAGCACTCGAGCGGGCGCCGCTCTATGGCCGGCTGCTGCCCGTCCATGCACTCATCTGGGATCCGCCGTTCGTCCTGGCGCTCAAGCTCCTACTCGGTGCTGCGTTGCTCTGGGTCACGTATCGCGGCGTGCTGAAGAACCGCACCGAAGGGCTGCTGGCTTTGCTGCCGGTTCTGCTCATCGGAGTGGCTCAGTACCAGTACGAACTTCAGTTGTTTCACGCGCCCATTCTCTTCTTCGTTTTTGGGTACACCTTTACAGCCAACCAGATTGCCACTACGTTGTCGCTGGCGATCGTTACGGCGCTGCTGTTGCGCCGGTTCATTTACACGCAGCGCGTGCGCGAACAATGGAGGCTGGAGATTGAGCAGGCGCGCCAGGTGCAGCAGGTGCTCATCCCCGAGGCTGCCCCTTCCGTTGCCGGCTTCGCTCTGGAGAGCGAATACCGGCCCTCTCAGGAAGTGGGCGGCGACTTTTTCCAGATTATTCCCGGATCCGATGGCTCTATTCTGGCCATCATCGGCGACGTGAGCGGAAAAGGATTGCGCGCTGCCATGCTGGTTTCGCTCATCGTAGGCGCAGCGCGCTCGCTGGCCAAGTTCACTCGCCATCCGGCAGAGATTCTGCGCGAAATCAACGAGCGGCTGTGCGGACGGCTGAAACATCAATTCGCCACGTGTCTGGCGCTGCACATTGCGGCCGATGGCAAAGTTACGATGGCCAACGCCGGCCATCTTCCGCCCTTCTTGAATGGGCGCGAGCTGGCTCTGGCCGGCAGCATTCCGCTGGGCATCGTCGAGTCCGCGTCCATCGAGCAGACCACCTTGCAATTGAATCCGGGCGACCGGCTCATTCTGCTCACCGACGGCGTGGTGGAGGCGCAGAACAAGCAACGCGAGCTCTTTGGCTTTGTCCGCGTCGGCGAACTCGCTCTCCGCGACTGTTCCTCAATCGAGATTGCCGCCGCCGCCCAGGAGTTCGGGCAGGAAGACGACATTACCGTCCTGCGCATTCAGAGAATTGCAACGACCGCCCATTCGCCCCTGCGCGAGCACAAGGAAAGTGAATTGCCCGCGGGAATGGTCGCGTACTCCTGAGCCTTGAAAGAGCCGTCTTTTTGGCCATCAATCTTGTCTTGTGCGGCCGATCTGAACCGCTACAAAACATCGATACCCCCCGTGGGGGGCCCCCCCACTTTTGGTCCCTAAGCGATTTGTTTTGAGCGACTTGTACCCCCGATGGTCGGCGCCAAACCGCTGAAAACAGGCGGTTTGGGAGCCAATATCGTCGAACCAA
>JASHYS010000265.1 GCA_030042915.1 Acidobacteriaceae bacterium | reverse complement strand
AGAAACGAGATGCTAGCTTGTTGCTTACAGCGGAAGTGGGAAGCTTGTAATCTACCGGCCAAGGGCTGAACGCTCACTACCAAACGCTAGCGGCTGGCATTATCTGACGAGGGCCCGAAGTAGCCTTCACGCGTGATCACGTTCAAATCGCTCTTGTCGGTCTTCAAGACGATCTTGTGGAACTCGCCTTCGGAGTCCGCTTTGTCGGGCGTGAAAGTGAGCAGGTACTGCTGGCGCAGCACGGTCGCGATCTGGTTATAGATCTCGTCAAGGTTATCCTTTTTCTTGGCTTCAAAATACTGGCCGCCGGTGCGTGAGGCGATCTGCTGCATGATTTTCTTGCCGTCGGGGCCGGGTTCGCGGTTGCCGCCGCGGCCACCACCACCGCCGCCGGGATAGCCCCCACCCGGATAACCGCCGGGGTAGCCGCCGGGGTAACCTCCGCCGGGGTACCCGCCGCCCATGCCGCCGTGATGCCCGGGATAGCCGTTGTTCTGCTGCTCTTCTTCGCCCTTGAAGTAAATGGTGAAGACCTGCACGTTGGCGCGGTCGGCGGCATCCACGGCATCGTTGAGCGTCTCTTTGCTGCCGTGATCGACGCCATCGGAAAAGACCACCAGCGCCTTGCGCCCGTCTTTGGGCTTCATGAGCTCGTCAGAGGCCAGATAAATGGCGTCATACAGCGTGGTCCCGCCGCCATGCATGGCACCGCTCTGCTGCCGCCCATAGCCGCCGTTGTTGCTGCCGTTGCCGCTCGATTCAGGGCCCTGATTGTTGCGCTCCTGCGCGGTGGGCGTCATCTGATCGATTTCGCGGTCGAGCTTGTCACGCGCGTTGGTAAAGTCTTCGAGCAGCTCCACCTCGCGGTCAAAGTGAATGAGGAAAGCCTCGTCGCCCTTCACGCTGGTTTGCGGTCCCGATGACGAGGACGCGCCGGCGCCGGCCACCTTGGGATCGGCAGGCAGCATCAGGTCAACGAACTTTTCCGCGGCCTTGCGCTCGCTGTCCATGGCCGAGTAGACGCTGCGGCTGGTGTCGACCAGCAGTCCAAGCTTGAAGGGAAGATTGCTCTGCGTGGAAAAGCTCTTGATCACCTGCGGGCGGCCGTCATCGGTGAGCGTGAAATCCTTGGCCGTGAGATCGGTCACGAGCTGGTTGTGCTTGTCGAGCACAGTGACCGGCAGCAGCACTTCCTGCGCCTGGACCTTGATGGTAGTCATCGGCTGCTCGGTCGACGGCTGCTGGGCCGCCTGCGAGCCAAGCAGGAAGGGCAAGGCCAGCACGGAAGCAACGAGGGGGAGAAATGTGGAGATTTTCATGGCGTTCCGTTCGTTTCAACCCTTTAGACGCGGCTGAGCGCGCTTTGTTGACTTTCTGGGTTTCCTCTGCGCAGGGCGGGCAGTATGGCCGTTTCTTGGCTCGCAGAGTTGGAGCCGATTGCCGAACGGGTCGAGCAGATTCAACCGCGGCGTGCCCCAAAAGCTTTCCGTGATGCCGGGACGCAAATACCGGTAGTTTTTCGCGCTCAATTCCGCGTGCAGATCGCGCACACCCTCGAAGTCCACCTGCAGATTTGCGCCCGGAGAACCGTCACCGTGGTGCTCAGAGAGATGAAGCACGAGGCCGTCGCGCGAGACCTGCATGTAAAGCGGAGCATTTTCGTCAAAACGGTGCTCCCAATCGAGATGGCAGCCGAGATAGTCGAGATAGAACTCGCGAGCCTTGTCTACGGAGAAGATGCGCAGGATAGGGACGACGCGAAGGGCGCGAGGGCTCATGGCTGCTACCTTAGCAAATCTTCCAGGGCCGTGCTGAGGTCGGTTTTCTCATCGCGATATTTGACGATGGCCGGGGTGTAGAGGCTCAGGCCCCATTCCTGCCCCTTGCCTTTGGTGACGGCGCGGGCGCCGGGCACCACCACGGCATTTTCGGGAACGATGAGCGGCAGTTCGCCCTGAGCGCGCAGAACAGCGCCGGTGACGAGATCGAAAAGAGGAGTGCCGCGGGTGAGGATGGTTCCTGCGGCGAGGACTGCGCCGCGGCGCACGATGGTTCCCTCGTAGACGCCGCAATTCCCGCCCACCAGCACGTCGTCTTCGATCACCACGGGGCTGGCATTAACCGGCTCGAGCACGCCGCCGATCTGCGCGGCTGCGCTCAAGTGGACGCGCTTGCCGATCTGCGCGCAGGAGCCGACCAGGGCGTGCGAGTCAACCATGGCGCCCTCGTCCACGTACGCGCCGGCGTTGATGTACATGGGCGGCATGCAGACCACGCCACGCGCGACGTAGGCTCCGGAGCGAACCGACGAGCCGCCTGGGACGATGCGAATGCCGTCGTCCGCGGAGAAAAGACGCGCCGGGTAGGTGTGCTTGTCGACAAAGGAAAGCGCTCCGGAAGCGGATGCCTCCAGCACGCCCAGGCGAAAGCCGAGCAGGATGCCCTGTTTGACCCAGGCATTCACACGCCAACCGGAGGGCGAAGCGGGATCGGGCTCGGCGGCGCGCACCTGGCCCGACTCAAGGGCCGCACGCAGCTCGAGGAAGGCTGTCATGGCTTCGGGATCGCTGATGGCGGCGGGCCCGGCGGCAAAGTGCCGCTCAATCGCCCCTTGCAATTGGCTCGTCATTGCAATCCGAGTGTATCAACGGAAGGGACGAAGGGACGAAGGGGCTAAGGGACTAACGGACTGAGGGACTAGGGAATGAGGGACTAAGGGACTGAGGGGCCGGCGGGAGCATTGGAACAGGCGTCCTGGTTTCGGTTGCGTTCTTTTTGCCTTGCTCCCTTGCTGCCTTGCGGCCTGTTTTCACGCGGCGTGGATGGGGTCGAGGGTGGGCTTGGGCCGCGGGGGCCTGTGGACGGCGGCGACGGGCTGCAGGCGGAATGCGTTTTTTCCAGAGGGAATCATGGCCAGAGGGACGGGCGCGTCGCCGGGCCGGCCGTTGAAGTTCTTCGATTCGAGCCACGCGGCCAGGCGGGGGTCGCGAATTTCGGTATGGCCTTGCCAGAAATCGGGCTTGAGCCCGCACTGGATCACGAGGTGGTCAAGCTGTAATTCGATGACTGCGGAATCTCTGGAAAAATAGCGCCGCACATTCAGGGCGCTGACAATGACGCCCGTGAAGACGCGCCCACTGCAATGAGTTTTGACGACCATAAACACCTGACGATGGAAGGCGAAAAGTGGCCTGATGAATGAGGCCAGTCTACCGAGGAGTTGATCGGCGCGGGTTGTGGCGGGATGAAAAAGCGGGTTGCTGTTCCTGAATTGGAAACAACCAGCCAAGTCCACCCGA
>JASHYS010000264.1 GCA_030042915.1 Acidobacteriaceae bacterium | reverse complement strand
CGATTTACTACGTCAACGCGCGGCCGCACCTGGGCCACGCGTATTCGACCATCGTGTGCGACACCCTTGCGCGGCGCAAGCGGGCGCAGGGCATCGAGACGTGGTTTTTGACGGGCACCGACGAGCATGGGCAGAAGATTGAGCGCTCGGCCGAGAAAGCCGGATGCTCGCCGCAGGAGTTCGCCGACAAAATAGCCGCTGAATTTCGCGGGCTCTGGGACCGGCTGGGGCTCGCCTACGACGACTTCATTCGCACCACCGAGCCGCGCCACATCCGCGGAGTGCAACACCTGTTCGCCACGCTGCGTGATCGCGGTTACATCTACAAGGGCTCATACACAGGCCAGTATTGCGTGAGTTGCGAAGAGTGGATTGAGGGGCCTCCGGGGACCATCTGCCCCATTCACGGGACGGCGACCGAAACCGTGAGCGAGGAGAACTACTTCTTCAAGCTGTCAGCCTTTGAGCGCAAGCTGCTCGAGTTTTACGAAGCCAATCCCGGATTCATGAGGCCGGAGTCGACGCGGCGCGAGGTGATTTCGTTCGTCCGCAGCGGGCTCAAAGATCTTTCTGTCAGCCGCACCAGTTTTTCCTGGGGTATTCCGGTGCCGGGCGACGAAAAACACGTAATTTACGTGTGGCTCGACGCTCTGGCGAATTACATTACCGCGCTGGGGTACGGCTCGGATAACGATCAAAAGTTCAAAGAGTTCTGGCCTGCCGACATTCACCTGGTCGGCAAAGAGATTACCCGCTTCCATTGCGTCTACTGGCCGGCGTTCCTGATGGCCGCGGGTCTTCCCGTGCCCCGCTCGGTGCGCGCCAACGGCTGGCTGCTCTTTGACCAGGGCAAGATGTCAAAATCGCGCGGCAACATCGTGCGCACCGAGACAGTTCAGGAAGTATTGGGTGCGGATGCCCTGCGCTACTTCCTGCTGCGCGAAATTCCCTTCGGGCAGGACGGCAATTTCTCGTTCGACGCCCTGGTGCAGCGCTACAACGGGGACCTCGCCAATGGCTACGGCAACCTGGTGAGCCGCGTAGTGAACATGGTGCACAAGTATTTCGGCGGCGTTGCGCCCGATGCCGGCGCCCTGACAGGGGCCGAAGCCGCGCTGCGCACCAGTGCAGAAAGCGCAATCGCCGCGTTCGGACCCGCCTTTGATGAGCTGAATTTTTCCGAAGCATTAAAGAGTCTCTGGCTCCTGGTCGCCGAAACGGATGGATACCTGACCGCCAATGCTCCCTGGAAGAAGCCTGCGGAGCGTTCCGACGCGGATCACTTGAAGCTGCAGGCTCGCGTGCTGGCAACCGCTGCCGAGGCCATTCGCATCATCACAGCGTTGGTTTATCCCGTTGTGCCCGATGCAGCGGCCAAAGTCTGGCGGCAACTCGGCCAAGGCGAGATTGCCGGCGCGGCGAAGAAAGCATTTTTGAACCATCTCGCGTGGGGCGGATTGAAGCCCGGGACGAAGTTCGGCGAGCCCGCGCCGCTGTTTCCACGTGCGGAGAAGGATGCGATCGAGCGTATGCAGAATCTTGAAGACGAAAACAGCCGCAGCGCAGTGGATTCGGCCGGCCAGGGTGATATCGTTGCGCCGGTGCACGCCCCCGCTGCCAGCTCGGTGACGCCCACCACCGGAACCGATCAGGAGTCGATCCGCGCTCATCAGACCATGACGCCCACGGCCGCGGCGCCAACTGAATCCGTGCGGCCCATCCCCAAGGCGCCAGTTCACCAGGTTCCCGCGCCGCTGGCCAGCAGCCGCCTCGATCCCGTGCCCGCGCCCGCGCCCGCTGGCGCTCCGCTTACTGCGCAGAGCTCAACCTCCGACCAAAAGTCTGCCCCACCGCAGGTGGCGCAGGGGCCGCAGCACATTACCATCGACGACTTTGCCAAAGTGGATTTGCGCGTGGCCCAGATCCTGGTAGCCGAGCGCGTGCCCAAGGCCGACAAGCTGCTGCGCCTGGAGATCGATCTCGGTTACGAGAAACGCCAGATCCTGGCTGGCATCGCGCAGCACTACGAACCCGAAAAGCTGGTCGGCCGCAAGATTGTCGTGGTGGCCAACCTGGCTCCGCGCAAGATGCGCGGCCTGGAATCGAACGGCATGCTGCTGGCTGCTTCGCTCGACGACGGCGCGCCGGTACTCGCCGGATTTCTTGAAGAAGTGCCGCTGGGAGCGCGGCTCAAATAGGGGCTCCGCCCTTTAAAGAGGTTGGTGCGGAAGGCGGGACTTGAACCCGCAAGCCTTTTGGGCGCCAGTTCCTAAGGCCAATTCAACCGTTTTCCTAGAGTGACCCACGTTGATAAATTAGGGGCTTCTCCGTGTTCCGGTTGGCGTAAACCGAGGGCATATTGCGTGCCATCGTTACAAAAGTAGTTACAGTGAGCGGGACTGTACCGATGCTTCCCGTGCTTCCATGAATTTTCTTGCCACAGCGATGTCTTCCCCGTCCACGATGTTGTAGCGCCGTTCCATGCTGTCCGTTTTGTGGCCGCTGATTGCCATGCGGATGATTTGCGGCACACCGGCCCGCCGCATGGGTTCTCCGATAGCGGCCAAGTCTTCCTTAGCTAATTGATTGAATGCCTCTACCAATTCGTCTTGTCTGCCGGGCTCACTGAAG
>JASHYS010000263.1 GCA_030042915.1 Acidobacteriaceae bacterium | reverse complement strand
ACGGCGCCGGACTTTCCGCGCAAGTCAGACGAAGCGGCGCGTGCGGTTGCGGCGCGAGGCGTAGCGGCTTCCATCATGCGGCTGCCGCCCTCGGTGCACGGCGAAGGCGATCACGGCTTTGTGCCCATGCTCATCGCCATGGCGCGCCAAAAGGGTGTCTCGGCTTACGTGGGCGAGGGGCTCAATCGCTGGCCCGCGGTGCACCGGCTCGACGCGGCGCGTCTCTACCGGTTGGCAATTGAGCAGGGTGCCGCAGACCGCGTGTATCACGCGATTGGCGATGAAGGCGTGCCGTTCAAGGAGATTGCTGCGGCGATCGGACGCGGCCTGGACGTGCCGGTCAAGAGCGTGGCTCCTGAAGAGGCTGCCGCGCATTTTGGATGGATGGCGGCCTTCGCTGCTGTAGACGGTCCGGCTTCAGCCGCGCAAACGCGCCAGAAGCTGGGATGGAAGCCGGTGCAGCCCGGTCTGATCGCCGACATGGACGCCGGACACTACTTTGCCGAGGTGAGCGTGGCGCGGTAATTGGCCGCGCTGCGCTGGCGATCTGAGATGTTATCGCGATCCCACCCTTGAACGCGTTCTGTGCGTTCAAGGGTGGGGCAACCGCCATTCGATCCGAACTGAAGAAACAATGATTGCCGATTCAGTTCCCCCAGATCGCCTTCATCACGCGCGCCCAGTTGCCGCCAAGCACCAGACGGATTTGTTCGTCGGTGTAGCCGCGGCGCACCAGGGCCGCGCAAAGATTCCACATGCGCTCCGAACCCTGCAGGCCCTCAACCACTTCATGGCCTCCGTGCACGTTGTAGCGCCGGTCGGCCTCGGACAGCATCTCGTTCAACTTTTCGGGCGCGCCCAGGTCGTTGCTTTCAATGCCCGCGTCCGATCCCACTCCCACGTGCTCAATGCCCACCAGGTCGCGCACATGATCGAAGTGGTCGACGACATCGTCAATGGTCACGGGATCGGTAGCCTTCACCATGAAAGCGATGTCGGTAATGCCCATCACTCCGCCCTTGGCAGCCAGCTTGCGAATCGCCTCGTCGGTGGACGCACGCAGCGCCGTGGGATTGAGCGCGCGGCAGTTGCCGTGACTCAGAATCACCGGCGCCTTTGAAAGCTCCAGCGCATCCAGCTTGGTTTTATCGCTGGCATGTCCCAGGTCCACGGCCATGCGCACTTCGTTCATGCGCGCCATCACCTTGGCCCCATACTCGCTCACGCCGGCGTCCAACGGTTCAAACGCGCCGTCGGCCACCAGGCTGCGAAAGTTGTAACTGAGCTGCGAAACGCGCAGGCCCAGGCCGAAAAGCCGGTTCACATCGTCGAGCGTCTCGAATTGCCCGCTGCTTTGCAGCCCGTACAGGATGCCCAGCCGTCCAGTTTCCTTGGCGCGGCTGAAATCGGCCGCGGAATCAATGCGCACGAGCCACTGCGGATACTGCGCAATGAAGTTGTTCCACTTCGCAAACAACTGCTCGGCTTCGGCCTTGTTGCTCACGCCTTCGCCAAAATTCACCGCATTCACTCCCGCCGATTTGAAGCGCAGGTAATCCGCCTCGGTAAATGCTCCCGCCTCGGTCAGCCATTTCTCCTTCAACGCGTCCTGATCCATGCGGTAAAGAAACTGGTTCAGCATGTCGATGACCACGGACTCGTTCATCAGCCGGACAACTCGTTCCGGGTACTCGGTTGCCCCGCGAAGCGCCCCGTCTGTGGAGGCAAAGGCGCGGTAGCGGCCGCGCAGCACAAACGGCCCCACGGCAGCGCCCGCTGCCGCACGCAAGAAATTCCGCCGCGAAATCGAACTCATCGCGCTGTGCTCCTTATAAGGGTTGGTTCAGTGTAGAACACACGCCGCACGGCTCTACTGCGCGCCCGCGGGCGCGACTGTCACCTCAACCAGGCGCATCTCGCTGGTGAAATCGCCCGTTGAGCGCGAGTACGAGACAAAGAATGTCTGGCCGCCGTTCACGTCGTACTCCGCGTGAGCAACCGCGTCGTAAACGTTACCTGAGGTGGGCGCGAGGGCCTGAAAGGCGACGATCTCGTCGGACCACGGACCCTCCGGCGCGGGCGCGGTGCGGATCATCACGTTTTGCGAGAATTGGGCGCTGTACACAGCGACATAGAGGTTGAGATAGCTGTTCCAGGCCACGCTCAGGATGCTGTCGCCAACAAAAACCGACAAACAATCGGAAACATTGGAAGACCAGTTGCCGTTTCCTTCGTAGAAACTCCAGGCACTCGGATTCTGCGCGGCCACGGGATCGACCTTCGCCAGCCTGCAACCTTTATCCAGTCCGTTCGACGCCACTCCGCAGCCATAAGCATAGAACACGCCGTTGCTGATCAACGAAGCAGAACCGAAACTCGGCGCGCTTTCGCCGAAGATCAGATCGGGATGGCCGCTCACAATAGCCGGATTGAGATTTGGTCGCAGCGGCTCAGAGGTCAGGCTCTGCCAGGTGGCCACCGATTCGCCGATGCCCTGGAAATTGAAGTTGCCGGGCTGCGCGCTTACCACCTGATAGAAGATGAGCGCTTGATTGGTCGCCGGGTTCACGGTAATCGACATGGGCCAAAGCGCCCAACGCGCGCCACAGGGCTGTTCGCAGTTGGGGCCGTTGTGCGTCTCGTTGAAAGCCAGTTCCGTAGCGGTCAGGGGCAGAATCATGGTGGGTGCGCCGGCCGAATCGGTTTGTTCCGTGAATCCCGTGATCCCACTCTGCGCATCCAGGTCGGCGGTGTAGGACCACGAGTCGCTGATCAGCGTGAAGTCCTGCGCATTGGGATTGGCGAGAAACGTGTCGCCGTACAACCACACCGAGTTTCCGTCAAACAGCGCGCTGTAGCCGCCATCGCGGCCCAGGATGTTGGGATTGGTCGGAATCGTTCCCAGATCCGTAGCCGCAAGCACAGTTAGCCCTGCCGGTCCGCTGGGCGCGACCACGAACGAGGCCGGCGCGCACGCGGTTAGTCCCACGGCAAGACCCAATAGAGCGAAGCTGGCTGCAAAGCCGCGCATCGGGAGGTCACTCCAGCAACGAATCTACGAATTCGACGGGCGAGAACTCCAATAAGTCACTCATTTTTTCGCCCACGCCGGCGTACCGGACCGGCAGATTCAGCTCGCGGGCGATGGCCACGGCGATGCCGCCCTTGGCCGTGCCGTCCAATTTCGTGAGCAGGATGCCGGTGACGCCGGCGGATTGCGTGAACTGCCGCGCCTGTTGAAGGCCGTTTTGCCCCGTCGTCGCGTCCATCACCAGCAGGACTTCGTGCGGCGCGCCGGGAATGAGTCGCGCAGCCGTTCGGCGCATCTTGTCCAATTCGTCCATCAATCCGGATTTGGTGTGCAGGCGGCCGGCGGTATCGACGTAGAGCTCGTCGATGGCTCGCGCCTTGGCAGCGGCGATAGCGTCGTAGAGAACAGCCGCGGGATCGCCGCCTTGTTT
>JASHYS010000024.1 GCA_030042915.1 Acidobacteriaceae bacterium | reverse complement strand
TGCCGTTTGATAACCGCACAGGCCAGCCGAGCCTGGAGTGGATTCGCGAAGCAGCGGCGGAGATTCTGAGTACGCGGTTCAGCTCAGCGGGATTCCAACCGACGAGCCGCGCCGACCGGATGTACGCGCTGGATCATCTGGGATTACCGCAGGGCTTCCAGCCTTCGCGGGCGAGCGCGCTCAAGTTGGCGCAGACTCTGGATGCCGATTCGATTTTAGTGGGCAGCTACATCACCGATGGATCGGGCATCGTGGCCGAGGCGTCGCTGGTGGATGTGTCGGACCTACGCATGCTGCCGGCGGTGAGCGCTCGTGGCGAGATGAGCAACCTGGTAGCAGTGTTCGGCGAACTGGCATGGAAACTGACACGGCAGCTTGATCCAACCTTCGACGTGGCCGAGGCGACGTTTGCGGCGGAGGGGAACAACGTTCCGTTGACGGCTTTTGAACAGTACATTCGCGGCATCACGGAACCCGACCAGGCGGAGCGGTTGCGGCATCTGGAGCAGGCAGTAAAGCTGAGTCCGGACTTCGGGCCGGCGTGGATGGCGCTGGGCAGGGAAGACTACAAAGATCAGCAGTTCCAGGAGGCGGCCGATGCCTTCGCCAAGGTGGACCGCAACGGCAGCGATGGGTTGGAGGCGGGTTTTTACCGAGGGCTGTCGTTCATGTTCCTTGGCGATTACGCCCATGCCGAGCAGGCTTTTGCCGAGGTGGCGCGCGTGCTTCCGTTGGCTGAAGTGCTGAACAACGAGGGCGTGGCCATGAGCCGCCAGGGAAAGGATGCGACGGCAGAATTTATTCAGGCGGCAGCAGCCGATCCCAACGATGCGGACTATCACTTCAATCTGGCCGTGACTTTGAAGCGGCACGGGAACACTGCAGGCGCCATGCTCGAACTGGCGCAGTGTTTGAAGCTGCGTCCGAACGACGGCGAAGCATTGTCGCTCAAAGAAGCGTGGAAGGCGCAGGCGAGTGAAAGTGGAACCGGCGGCGCCGCGTCGCAAGTCTCAAAACCGAAACCTGCCGGGGGGACGGCGGAGACGGACGCGGAAGCTGATCCGCTGGAACGCATTGTGCGCACATTCGATGCCGCGGCCTTCAGGCAAGCGGCGGCAATGCTGGATGAGATGAATGCCGGACGGCTGGCGACTCTGACGCCTCAGGAGCGGGCACGAACGCTGTGTTCGCAGGCGAAAGGGTATCTGGATCGTGGACTGCTGTTGGAGGCGGAGCGGCTGTATCGAGACGCAGTGGCTGCCGACGGCACGAGCGCTCAGGCGCAGGCCGGCCTGGCCGAAGTGCACGAACGCAGCGGCGACGCCGAGGCCGCGCGCAAAGAGGCACATCGAGCGCTGGAACTGGGGCCATCGGCGGACGCGTACCTTGTGCTGGCACAACTGGATCTTGCCGCCGGCAGCTTGAGCGCGGCGAATGACGAGGCCACGGATGCTTTGAAAATTGAGCCGGCGAATCAGGCGGCGCAGGAGGTTCTGCGCGAGGTGGCGGCGAAAAAACGCTAGTGAACTAATGGTCAACGGTTAGTGGTCGGTGATTAGAGGATTGCGCCGGGGAAAGAGGCGAACCATGAGGCAGATGGTAGCGAAGATTCGGGCAGGTGTTGGAGTGGTTGCGGCAGGGCTCGGGCTTGTACTCGGGTTGAGCGCAGGCGTTCCTGTTTCGGGGCAGCAGGCGGTGGTGGACAAGCTGGTTCTGGACGATACCATTCAGCCGGTGAGCGCGGATGAGCTGGCACGGGCGCTCGATCGTGCCAACGCCGATGGAGCGCACGCGCTGCTGATCGAGATGGATACTCCGGGCGGACTGCTGGACTCAATGCGCGACATGGTGGGGGCGATTTTGCGCAGCCGCGTGCCGGTGATCGTGTTTGTGTCGCCTTCCGGTGCGCGAGCGGGATCAGCGGGGTTCTTCATTCTGGAAGCTGCGGACGTGGCGGCCATGGCGCCCGGGACCGAAGCCGGCGCGGCGCATGTGGTTTCAGAGATCGGCAAGCCCGACGAAACCGAGATGCAGAAGATCGAGAACGACGCCGAGGCGTTCATGCGGTCGTATGTGACCAAGCGCGGCCGTAATGCAGACGCGGCGCAGGCAGCGGAACAATCGTCGCACTCATATACCGCGGAGGAGGCACTGAACCAGCACCTTATCGACCTGATCGCCAACAACGATGCCGAACTGCTGAATGCGCTGGAGGGGCGGCAGATCACGCGGATGGACGGCTCGAAAGCGGCGTTGCATGTGGGCGGCGCGCGCATCGAGGTGATCAAGCCCACGCTGCGTGACGACCTGCTGGGATGGCTGGTCAATCCCAATATTGCGCTGCTCTTTCTGGTGGGAGGAGCGCTGCTGATTTATCTGGAATTCAACAGTCCAGGCACGATCGTTCCCGGGGCACTGGGGACGCTGATGGTGTTGCTGGCGGTGTTTGCGCTGAATCTGCTTCCCATTCGCTACACCGCGGTTCTGCTGCTGCTGGCGGCGATGGTCCTGTTGCTGCTGGAGGCCAAATTCGGCGGGCACGGAGCACTGGCGATCGCGGGGATTGTGTGCCTGACGTTCGGTATGTTGACTCTGGTGGCGGCGCCGGTGCCGGAGATGAACATCAGCCCGATGGTGGCCATCAGCGTAAGTGCGGCGTTTGGCGCCATCACAGTCGTGTTGGTGCGGCTGGCTGTACGGGCGCGGAAACGGAAGGCGCGGATTGGCGCAGACGCGATGGTGGGTTACCCGGCCACGGCGATGGAAGCGCTGGCCCCCGAAGGGCACGTGCTGGTAGAGGGCGAGATCTGGAGGGCGGTGGCCA
>JASHYS010000023.1 GCA_030042915.1 Acidobacteriaceae bacterium | reverse complement strand
TCCATCACCAGCAGGACTTCGTGCGGCGCGCCGGGAATGAGTCGCGCAGCCGTTCGGCGCATCTTGTCCAATTCGTCCATCAATCCGGATTTGGTGTGCAGGCGGCCGGCGGTATCGACGTAGAGCTCGTCGATGGCTCGCGCCTTGGCAGCGGCGATAGCGTCGTAGAGAACAGCCGCGGGATCGCCGCCTTGTTTCGTCTTGATCATCTCCACACCCGAGCGCGCGGCCCAGATTTCCAATTGCTCGATGGCTGCGGCGCGAAACGTGTCAGCAGCGCACAGCAGAACCGATCGCCCTTGCGAGCGGCTGAAGGCGGCCAGCTTGCCGCTGGAAGTGGTTTTGCCGGTCCCGTTGACGCCGACGAGAAATGTGACTTTCGGCGGAGCCGCCGGCTTGGGGATTTCGCGCTGCGGTGCGCTAAGGATCGCGATCAATTGCTCTTTCAGCAGTTCGCGCAACTCGGCGCCGCCGTCGATGGCCTGGTGCCGGGCGCGATCGCGCAGCGCATCAAGAATGGCAGTGGTGGTTTGCACTCCCAGATCGCTCGTCAGCAGCGCCGATTCGAGTTCGTCGAGCGAGGACTCGTCCACGGTGCGCGCCATCGCCGCGAGATCGGCGATCTTGGCCGAAAAACTCTCGCGCGTGCGCGAGACGGCCTGGCGCATGCGTCCGAAAAAGCCCGTCTCTTGGCCCGATTCAGCGGGCTTCTTCGGTTCGTCGCTCCCAAAAAGCGTTTGAATCATTGCTTGTTTCAGTGTAACGGGCAGCGGAGCAACGCGAGGGAGCAAGCTCAATCAAGCACATGCCGCCCGGTGAGACCTTGGAGGGCAGCGAGGGGGGGCGATTTTGATTCAGAGCTTGACTTGCACCGGGCCGGGCTCCTTGGCAGCGCGTTGGCCGCCGTCGAGGATTTCGCGGATTTGGCGCTTGGCGTATTGCGCGCGCAGCACCTTTTTGTCAAATTTCCCCACACTTGTCTTGGGAACTTCGCGGATGAAAGCCCAACGCTCGGGAATCCACCAGCTGGCCACGCGCGAGGCCAGGTGCGAGCGCAGCGAGGCGATGCTCAGCGGCTCGCCACTCTTGCTCACGACGCAGGCCAGTGGGCGCTCGCCCCATTTTTCGTCCGCGACCCCGATGACAGCGGCTTCGAGGACCTCAGGGTGGTCGATGATGGCGTTCTCGAGCTCGACCGACGAGATCCATTCACCGCCGGACTTGATGACGTCTTTGGCGCGATCGGTAATCTGGATATAGCCAAAATCGTCGACCACTCCCACGTCGCCGGTACGCAGCCAACCGTCGTGGAATCGGTCGGCTGAGTCGATGCCGTAATAGCTCGCAGTGATCCAGGGTCCACGAACTTCGATTTCGCCGATCGACTTGCCATCCCAGGGAAGCACAGTTTCGCCATCGCAGAGGCGAAGTTCGACGCCGGGAATGATGCGGCCGGTCTTGGTGGTCCACTCGATCACTTCATCTGCGGGACAATCGCCTGGAGGCTGGGCGACAGCGGCAACAGGGCTGGTTTCGGTCATGCCCCAGCCCTGGATGACGCGCACGTAGTGTTTGGCGAGAAACCCTTCCGCGAGGCTGCGGGGCAGAGCCGCACCGCCGCACAAAAGCATGCGGAAGAACGAAAGATCGATGTGGTTGGTTTGGGCGTGATGAAACATGCCCGAAAGAACCGTGGGCACGCCTGCGGCGATGGTCGGCCGGTACTCGCAGATCATGCGGCAGAGCGGCTCGGGCTGCAGAAAAGGGCCGGGCATGAGCAGATTCGATCCGGCCAGCCACGCCGCGTAGGGAATGCCCCATGCGTTGGCATGGAACATGGGGACGATCATCAGCATGCGATCGCTCTCAGTGAGCCCGATGCACCACGGAGCGCAGACAGAGAGCGCATGAAGGTAGACGGAGCGATGACTGTAGACAACCCCCTTGGGATCGCCTGTGGTGCCGGTGGTGTAACACATGGCGGCAGCCGAGCGTTCGTCGATTGCAGGCCATGCGAAGTCCGGCGGCTGGGCATCAAGCAGTTCTTCATAGTGGAGAAAATCGGCGGGAAGGTCGGCGGTGTCGCCGATGACAATGATGCGCTCGACGGTATGGAGCTGGCTGGCGATCCGGATGAGCTGGGGCGCGAGCGAAGCGTCGGCGACGACGATGCGCGAGCCGCCGTGGTTGATGACGTAGGCAAGCTGTTCCGGGAAGAGGCGGAGGTTGAGCGTGTGGACCACCGCGCCCATCGACGAGACCGCATAATAGGTCTCGAGGTGCTCCTGCGTGTTCCAGCAAAGAGTGCCCACGCGGTCGCCGGGGCCGATGCCCAGCGCACTGAGTGCCCGCGCGAACCGGCGCACGCGGCCGCCCATGGCGCGAAAGCTGCTGCGCTTGAGAGTGCTGCCGGTCCAGGTGGCAACCTCGCTCTCTCCATGAACGCGCACGCCGTGCTCCAGGATGGAGCTGATGGCCAGGGGGAAATCTGACATGGTGGATTGCATGGGGCGACCTCCGTGATGCACCCTGGGGCCTGGGGAGACGGGGCGATTGTATCGGACCGTGAAGGCCTTGGACAACAAAGGAGCGGCCCTGTCGCCGTTCAACGAGCGCCAGCGACATTCCAGTGCAAGACGGGATACGTTCGCCGAGAATCGGTTCGAGCCGGCTCCTGCATCCAATATTCTGGAGTGAAGGGCCCCAAATCTCAAGGAAGTAATGGCTAAAGCTCACAACCATCACCTCGAAACAATCATGGAAAGCCGCATCGCCATCCTCGACGGCGCCATGGGCACCACCATCCGCGCCTACGGCATGACCGAGGCCGACATTCGCGGGGAGCGTTTCAAGGACGCAAAAAAGGACCTGCTCAACGACGGCGAGCTCTTCACGCTCACGCGGCCCCAGATGATCGGCGACATTCACCGCCAGTTTCTCGAAGCGGGCGCCGACATCCTTGAGACGAACACGTTTGGCGCGACCACCATTGCGCAAAGCGAGTTTTTTGTCGACGATCCACGCCAGCGCGGAGGGCGCAAGGATCCGGAGTTTTATCAGAAGGTGATCGACGACCGATTCCTGGGCGAGCTGGCGTGGGAGATCAACGAGCAGTCCGCGCGGCTGGCGCGTTCGTGGGCCGATCGCGTAGGCAGCGCAACGGGACGGCAGCGGTTTGTGGCGGGATCAATCGGGCCGCTGACCGTGTCGCTCTCCAATTCGCCCGATGCCGACGATCCAGGCTTTCGCGTGGTGACGTTCGACCAGGTGAAGGCGGCGTACAAGCAGCAGGCGCAGGCGCTCGTGGCCGGCGGGGCAGATTTGCTGCTGGTAGAGACCATCTTCGACACGTTGAATGCCAAGGCAGCGCTGGTGGCCATTCGCGAGGTGTTCGACGAAAGCGGCCATGAGATTCCGTTGATGATATCGGCGGCCGTGGGGCGCGGCGGCGAGACCATG
>JASHYS010000262.1 GCA_030042915.1 Acidobacteriaceae bacterium | reverse complement strand
CGCGCAGAGCATGCTGACCTACGAGTGGCAGGATTTCTCGCCGAAACAGACCTGCATCGGGGGCGCCTGCACACCGGCCCAGGCGCCGGCGGTGATGGGCGTGGAGATTAACAACAGCGTACGGTTCCTGAGCGCTACCCAGTTCGTGGCCACCTCGAGCAGTGCTTCCATGACTTATGTCCGCACCAACGCCGTGGGTACGCCCATACCCTGAACACGAAGAAGAACCTCCCGTGCCCCATCCTTTCGCCCGTTTTTGAGGCGAAAGGGTGGGATAGCACGGCAACACGATCATCATCCGGCCACGCCGGCGTAGAAGCTCCGTTATGCTGGTTGGCGATGCGCATCATCGCCGGAACCTATCGCTCGCGAGTCATCCGGGCTCCGCGCGGATTCAACACGCGGCCCACCAGCGACCGTCTGCGCGAAACGCTCTTCAATGTTCTCGCCACGCGCATCCAGGGCGCTGCGCTGCTCGATCTGTATGCGGGCTCGGGCGCCGTCGGCATTGAGGCGCTCAGCCGCGGCGCCGGCTTCGTCACGTTTGTCGAGCGGTCGGCTCCTGCGCTCAAGGTGTTGCGCGGCAACCTGGCGGAACTCGGCATCGAAAGCGGATTTCGCGTTCACGCCGGCAGTGTGGCAGCGTTCCTGCGAGGTCCAGATCAAGAACGGTACGAAGTACTCTTTCTCGATCCGCCCTACGCTGCAGCCGAGGAGTATGCGCTGTCTCTCGGGCTGTTTGGCGGCGACGCGCGCGAACTTCTGGCGGAAGGAGCCGTGGTTGTGGCCGAGCATGGCCGCAAGCAGGCTCTCGCCGAGCGGTACGGCAGCCTCCATCGCACGCGCCTGCTTGAGCAGGGCGACGCGGCCTTGAGCTTCTACGCGCTCGCATCCGCCGCAGTGGCGTCGTGAGCGTCGCTGGGCAGCGTGGCTACAATGGAGCGCATGAAACCGAGAAAAATGTGCGTCGGGTTTGCGCTCGCGCTGATTGTGAGTGCGGGGATTGCGCATTCACAGCCGGCGACGGCGGCCGCGCCAAAGTCCGCGCCGCAGCTTGTCATTCTCGACACCGACATCGGCGACGATATCGACGACGCCTTCGCGCTGGCGCTTGTACTGCGCAGCCCTGAAGTCAAGTTGCTGGGCATTACAACCGAATTCGGCGACACAGAATTGCGCGCACGGCTGCTCGATCGCTATCTAAAAGCCGTCGGAGAAACCGGGATTCCGGTTGCGGCCGGCATGCCCACTGCTCACAATAATGTCTTTACGCAAGCAGCTTATGCGCGCAGCGAGCCGGAGCGCAAACACGCCGGTGCAGTGGAATTTCTGCTGGCCGAAATTCGGGCTCATCCCGGCCAAATCACCCTCATCTGCATCGGTCCGCTCTTCAATGTGCAGGCTGCCCTTGCGCGCGATCCCTCAACCTTTCGCAAATTAAAGCGCGTGGTCATGATGGGCGGCAGCATTGATCGCGGCTACGACGGCGGCGAGCCCGGACAAACCAGCCGGCCTCCCTCGCCGGAGTGGAACATTCTTTGCGATCCCGCCGGCGCGAGCGCACTCCTGGCTTCCGGCGTGCCGGTCTTCATGATGCCGCTCGACTCCACGCAGGTCCGCCTCACCCAGCCGGAACTCGGAAAGATTCTCTCCCACGGTTCGCCGCTTACTGACCAGTTGACTCTGCTTTATCACCAGTGGACAGGCGCAGATGCGTTCAGAATGCCCACGCTCTTTGACCCCGTTGCCGTCGCCTACGCAATCCGCCCCGATCTATGTCCCGTTCAGCCGCTTCATCTCGAAGTCGACGATCATGGATTCACGCGCCCGGGTCCCGGCGAGCCCAATGTTCAGGTCTGCCTCAAGTCCGATGAAGCCGGGTTCATCGATCTCCTCCTCAGCCGAATTCTCACCGAAACTGAGCACTGACGCGGACGCAGGCGCCCTGGGCCGGTGGTTCGCCGGAATCCACTCACAGACCGGCATTTGCGGTGCGCGCAATTTGAGGTCAACGAGTGCAGGCGCGAAGTGTGAGCCTGGTCACTTGCAACCGGATTGACACCAGAAGATAGTAGGTGAAAAATGGCGGGGCAAAAGATTTCGGTCCGCTTCATGCGGTCTACGGAGGGAACGTGAAGAACGCGGCAAAGATGCAGGTTGTGGGAGCTTTGGCGATCCTGAGCGCGGGGCTCGGGTTGGCGGGATGCAAGTCAGCTCCCGAACTGACGCAAGCCCAGGCATTGGCCATGATCCAGTCCGATTACGCTCAAGCTCCTGCAGCGCCAATCACCATCACGGTGAACGATCAAGGCATGCAGCAGGGAGTAAGCGCCAAATACTGGTTCGAGACCAAGCGGTATCCCAATGGCTACTGGGGCGATTTTACGTTGACGCCCGACGGCAAGAAGGTGATGAAACTGATGAACGGCGGCGATGTGATCCAGTGGCGCCCTGAGGGCCCAACCGACCCGAACTTCAGCGTACAGGTGCAAACCCTGGTTGCCAATCGCCTCAAGGCTCGCGACGTGGGCGATATCCAGGCCCCCGACGATAACACCAGAGTGGCCTCGTACACTGAGGACCTGGATTACACCGGAGTACCGGATGCGCTGCAAGGCATCGCCCACGACCCCGGCAACAAGCCGAGCACGAAGCGCCAGGCCACCTTTACGCTGACCAATGGCGCCTGGGCTCTGCAATCGGTCAAATAGGCCTTCCAGGATCGCCGCCGGAGAGCGGCCTCAACGGGCGCTCCGCCCTCCGATTTTTCATGAGCGGCCTATTGCGGCGGCGCATTTCCTGGGCGATCCCTCGGCCCGGCGCCGCCCCCTCCACCGCCGCCCACGTTGACGCTGGTCGCGGTAAAGATTCCATCCTTCACTGCGCCTTCAGCGCGCACGTTGTCGCCCACCTGGATATCGGCCAGCGTTACGGGGTCGCGCCCTTTCCGGAAGGTGGTGTTTTCATCGGCAACCACGGCGTGCGGCGCATTATCCAGGGCGCCCGTGAGCGTGATTTTCGTGCCGTCGATGGATGTCACCTTGCCCCCCACCCAGGTCTTGCCGAAGTTGGCAGCCATCTCCTGCATCCGCTTGGCTGTTTCGGGATCAAGCTGCATGATGCGCGCAGCGGTCACCGTTTTGGCCGTCGCATCGGTATCGCCCGCGGCGGTAATCATGTCGCCGACCTTGATGTCTGTGGCTTTAATTTGCTGCGGAGGATTACCACCCCAGCCGCGGCCCATCCCGCCACCACCGCCCTGACCTTGGCCCTCGCTGGCGCCCTGCTCACCGCCGCCGGGCCCGCGCATGCCGGCCGGCTGCTTCGTGATGCGCGTATTGGCGTCGAAGTGAACAACATAAGTCTCGCCCGTCTCGGTTTTGATGGTGTAGTGGTCGGCAGCCGCCTCGGTCACCGTGCCCATCAGGCCGCGTCCCATCCCGCCGCCAAAACCACCACGGCCGCCACGCTGGCCGTCGCCTCCGCCGCCCTGGCCGGGATTCTGGCCTGAGGGCGGTGCAGAGCCGGCGTCCTGCGCCAGTCCCGCAGCGCTCAAAGCAGCGGCAACAACCAATGCAGACAAAAGGCGATGTTTCATGGCAGAATCCTCGCTTCGGGGCGCTCGCATGGCTGCCCTTTCACATAGACGCGGGAGGTGAAGCGGGGGACGACGCTGGCGTTTACCGGTCAGGGATGACGTTGTTGTTCTTGTTCTGCCAGCAGCTTCTTGAAGTCGGGATTTTCGCGAAGAGTGGCGAAGTCCTTGTCCGCGGCAACCTTCTTCGCAGTGGTATAGCCTTCATTCATTGCCGCGCGCAAATTCTCAAGAGCGCAGTCCGTGCTTCCCATGCGCAAACATCCCAGCGCCATGTAATAGTGCTCCGCTCCGCGCTCCTCGAGGGACGACGTGCTCTGGGCTACAGGGCCGTTGGATTCGGTAAACACCGTGGGATCGAGAGCCAGCGCTTTTTCGTAGGCCTCAGAGCCTTTCACGTATTTGCGCTGCGCCATTAAATTGGTGCCGTAGTTCTTCAGAATCAGCGCAGATTTTGGGGCCAGTTTAAGCGCCAGGCGGTACGTGTGCTCGGCCTTTCCGTAATCCTTCATTGAGGCGTAGACCGTAGCCAGGTTGTTCAGCACGTCGGCGTTGCGCGGGTCGAGCTTCAGCGACTTCTGATAGCAGCGCATGGCTTCGTTGTCGTTGAACATCATCTGGTACGCGATCCCGATCTTGTTCCACAGCGTCGCATTCATCTGCGGCGCCTTTGAGTAAGCAGCGATGGCGGCCTGATAGCGCTGGCGGGCAAGATCCGTGCCCCCGATCAACTCCGCGTTCTTCTGCTGATCGGCAATACTGGGAGCCGGGGTGTCGGAGGCCGGCGTGCTCTTCGACGACGCATCCGTCGATACTCCTGTACTTGCGGAGTCGAGCAGTGTCTTGGGTGCGAGTTGCGCAGGAATCT
>JASHYS010000261.1 GCA_030042915.1 Acidobacteriaceae bacterium | reverse complement strand
CTTCTCTTCGTTCAGAATACGCAGGACAAAAATGGGCGCGAAGAGCAGAAGCGCGGGCAACGACACGTAGGATCCCAGGGCAAGCAACGCGAACACGAACATCAAGAGGCAGAACGCGTACATGGGATGCCGCACCAGGCGGTAGGGGCCGGTGGTGATGACGGTCTGGCCTTGCTCCACGCGGATGGTGCGCGCCGCGTATTGGTTGATCCACATGACCCACGCCGTGGCGAGCATCGCAGCCAGCGTCATGGCTAGCGAGAGCAGCTGGAGCCAGGTAGGTTCCGGGCCCCAAAAGCGTTTGGACCACCCGAAACGGCGATCGAAACCCGGAAGCATGAAAACTCCTACGAGGATCGGCGCAGCCAGCCCGATCAGCAGCCTTTGCACCGGCGCCTGCTCTTTGGTCTCAAGCCGCCGGTTTACCAGTTGCGGGTCGGCCTTGACGAAGAAGAAGAACAACCCGAGGCCGGAACTCATGTATGTCGCCAGGAAGAGCCATCCCTGCCACCAACGCAGCGTTCCGGCAGGCAAGAAGAGGATGGCGGCAACCACTGCTGCCATGGCCACAAAGCGCGGCATGACCTGCGCGATGGGACGCGACAGAGTCGTGCTTGTTGAGGGAGCAGTTGCTGAAGGGGAGGGTGTTGTGCCGGCCTGCGTCATCGCTGGATCCTTCTTTCTGAATCCCACTGCGATTGCGGTTCCAGCATACGTCGAATTGCCTTCGCGTGGATGCCAAAAAACAATCAATGGAGCGTTGGCGAAGGCGAAATCTGCACCGGCTCTGCAACAAAAATCGCTCTCAACCCTCAAAAAAACCAACAATGCACCAGCCTTGGTGAAATCCACAAATTTACTTGTTTTTTGCACTTGCATCCACAGATTGGGCAGACGTAATGTCTCTTTCAACTGATGAGCAGTAGGGCATCGGGAGTTGATTGCCGGAACGGTTGACGGAACGAAAAGCCGATGAGAATCGGAAGATCACCGGCGACCCGGCCAGAGGGTGAAACCTGGGGCGAAAGCCCGAGAGGGATTGCTGGCCGCGCCAAGAGATGCAAAAGCCGACGCAAGTCGGAGGTTGTTTAGCTGGCAGATCCGGAAGGTGCACGAACCGGTGGCAAGCGAATACTCATCGTCGGCGCAGCCGGCGATGCAAGGTTCGGCTGAAGTTAGGGGTGCACTAGGAAGCCCAGCCGGAGGTAGGAGCACAAGGCGCAAGCCGAGTGAAACGAAACCGGTGAAGCCGGAGGGTGGGATAGCCGATGCGAGTCGGTAGTTCGCCGCCGGTATGGCGAAGATGGGGGCAGCAGCCGGTGCAAGCCGGAAGCTGCGGCAGCTGAGGGCGCAAGCTTGAAGCTGCAATACCAACCGGTGCAAGCCGGAGGGTGTTCAACCAGTCGAGCTGAAGGATCAACATTCGCTGCGAGTCGGAAGGTCGGCCTCGGCCTTGCCGGGGGAAGTGATACCAGCGCAAGCTGGAGAGTCAGCCTTCGGTCGAACGGAAGCGCGCAACAGCCGATGCGAGTCGGAGGTTCGCCAACGGTCGAGCTGAGGAAGCGGCGCCGATCCGAGCCGGGCAAGTTGGCCCCCGGTCGAGCCGGAGTGCAGAACAGTCGACGCAAGTCGGAGGTTACTGCGCCGGCGCAGCCAGAGGACACAGCGTCCAGCGCAACTGGAGGTTGGCCACTGGGGGAGCTGGAGGACGCAACACCGGCTGTACTATCAGGTCATCAAGATTGAGACGCCAGAGGCTTCGGTCTCTGGCGTTTTCAATTTATGGCCATTTTTCTCATCACGCGCCGGCAACACTCTCGCGCAGAACCGCGCTAGATTGAGTTTTTCCAGTTCGCCCGCTGCCCGTGAAGCCGCGCCCCTTAACGACCGCTTGATGCAACCAGTCTTCTAGCCCCTGAGGACGGGCAATCCCGCACCATCGGCGATCAAGCGCGCCACTTTCCGCGGGCGGTAGAAGCAGTTCGAGGTGAAGGTTACGGTGCTGGTGTCGGTGCTGAGCACCGTGAATTTTTGCCCATGTGGAAACCGCTTGTGATGCACGGCAGCAATTCCGTCCCAAGGCAGCACAACTTCGCGGGAATTTCTTGTGCCGCCAAGCCTGAAGCGCACCCCGAAGTTGTCGAGGAGCACTGAGCAGAATGCCAGCACCCGGCCCTGCCTCAACAGGAAGACGTAGCTCATGGCCATCAGCCAGGCCCCGAGAGCCAGCAACGAAGCGGCTGCAAGCCGGTCGAAGGTGAGTGCGTGTAGCGGGAACAAGTATGCGCAGCCGACGCAGGTCATGCAGATCGAGAGGCCGAGCGCCACTGCGCTGGCCAGGAAAGTGAGGCCGACCAGAATCCTGCTGTTGCGCACCAGCATGGGACGCACGCGCAGCGACTCGCGCTGCTGGTCGAATCCCGCGCTTTGAGCGAGAACTTGATCCTGTACCTGGATCACGAGTACCCTCCCCCGCGAAAATTTCCCTGGCTTGCCATAAACGGCCGGCTTGCCAAGATCCTCTGCATCTGCCCACCCGATGCCCGGTGAGGGCTTCCCCGCCAGCGCACCATCAGTGCGCGTTCCATGCCCCCCGAAAGGGCTGGAGCGGGGAGGTTGTGGGAAGGCTCACCGGCGAGGGAAACCGGCGGCAGGTAAGTGGAGAATGACATTGTCCGATTCTGCGACGCAAGGGGAGAAGACGTGTTTTCGCCTTTTATTCATCTAACCAATTTCCGTATCGATGGTTACTTCCTCGCGGCTCGGGAATACGAGGACCTTCGACCGGATTTGCCGCGACGCCCGTGCGGCCGCGAAGGGGTCCCCGCAATCGGCTCGGAGATAATTAAGGAGACAGAGGGATAAGCTGAAAAACCTACCGGAAAGGACCTGCATTTTCCTGATCCTCGACAAATTCAGCCTCAAAGGGAAGAATGCGCTGGTTACTGGCTCCTCACGTGGGTTGGGGGCAGCCATAGCCGAAGCTCTGGCGCAGGCGGGCGCCAATGTGGCCGTCCACGGCGCCACCGCTGCCCCCAAAGCCGCGCAGCAAGAGCTCCTTGCTCTGGGCGTTGATTCGATCGCGCTTGCGGGCGACGTGGGCGAGCTTGCGGTTTGCCGCAGGCTGATCGAAGAAACCGTCGGCCACTTTGGCAGAATCGACATCCTGGTCAACAACGTAGGCATCATTCGCCGCGCGCCAGCGGCTGACTATAGTGAAGAGGACTGGAAGGCGCTCATCGACGTGAATCTTTCCAGCGTTTTTCGACTTACGCAGCACGCCGGCCGGCACATGCTGGCGCAGGGCGCGGGGAAAATCATCAATATCGCCTCGCTGCTCACTTTTCAGGGCGGCATCCTGGTGCCTGCTTACGCTGCGACCAAGGGTGGTGTGGGCCAGCTGACAAAAGCCTTTGCCAACGAGTGGGCGTCGAAAGGAATCAACGTGAATGCCATCGCACCCGGCTACATGGACACCGACAATACCGAGGCCCTGAGGAAGGATCCGGAGCGTGCCCGGCAGATCCTGGAGCGCATTCCGGCCGGCCGCTGGGGCGCGCCAGACGACCTTGCCGGCGCGGCCGTATTTCTGGCCTCCGCGGCCAGCGACTATATGCACGGCCACGTCCTGGTAGTCGATGGCGGCTGGCTCAACCGGTAAGAGCAGGGGAACAGGCAACAGGGAACAGAAAATAGGGACTAGGGACTAGGAACTAGGGGCCCGACGCCAGGAATACGAAGAGTACGGGAGCCCACACCTTATGCTGGTTCGCCACAGATTCGAAAAAGGATGGACAGGTGCACGCCATCGCCATCCCCATCATCAAACGATGTATGTAGTTCTGGGCCATATCCGCTTCAGGTCCCGGGGCAAGAGCTGGGAAATGTGCGCCGGCGACAGCCTGGTCGTGGACGGTGGCATCGACAGCGAGCCCTTGGTTTTGGAGCCTTCCAAGGTGCTCGACCTCTTCGCGTCTTTTCGCCAGGACTACGCTGGCGGGCGTTTGCAAGTTGCCTTGTCCATCCGAGCCTGAATGGCACTGGAGGTTGAAATAATGAGGACGATCAAGATGCGGTGGGTCGCTATCCTGGCGCTCGCCTCGGCGTGGCCGGCGATTTCGGTTGCGCAACCGCCGCCCCCGAATGCGGGCGTCATCGGCATCGCACACATCGCGTTTCGCGTCAGCGACCTTGACCGCGAGATCTCGTTTCTGGGCAAGCTGGGCTACGAAGAAGCGTTTTCCATGACCAACGCCGGCAAAACCAACGAGGTTTTTATCAAGATCAACGACCACCAGTTTATCGAGCTTTATCCGCAAACCAATCCCCCGCAATCCCTCGGTTGGATGCACGTCTGCTACGAAGTCGGCGACCTCAATGTGCTGCAGCGGTACTACGCGTCCACGGGGCTCAAACCCACGCCCGTACAGAAGGCTGCGGCCGGCAACCTCATCTCGCACCTGATGGATCCCGAAGGCCGTGTCACCGAGTTTACGCAGTACATGCCCGGCTCACGCCACACGCTCGACCGCGGTCAGCACCTCGGGATGGGCCGCGTTTCCACTGAGCTGATTGGTTTCGACCTGCCCGTTCGCGAGGGGGCTGCGATGAAGGAGTTCTACTCCGATCTCGGCTTTGAAGCGGAAGAGGTGAACGGCAATGTGCGCCTGACCGCGCCGGGCGCGCCCGACTTGCACATCGAGCTGCATCCCGCGCGTCCCAACTCCATGCCTCAATTTCTGTTTCCGGTGCCCGATGCACGCCGCACCGCGGATGCTTTGAGAAGCGCGAGCGTCATTGCTCAGCGCGACGACAAGCTGGTCTTCGTTCAGGACCCCGACGGCAACAAATTTGTCTTTATCGAAACCGGCGGAGAGCACAACAGCCTTCTACCCTGGAAACACAAAAGCGATCAGTGAGCCGCTAAGAGAACGCGCTCGTCTCGCGGTCTTTGCTGACCGATGGAGCGCCTCGTCCTTCAGTGGATGGTTCTCGACTTGCGCTGCATGTAATCCATCAACAGATACTGACCCAGCGTGGCCGGCGTGGTAAAGTACGCCTTGCCGCGGCACATCTCCGAAACTTTGTGCACAAACTGCACCAGCCCGAAGTCCGAAGCCAGCATGAATGTGTTGATCATTACGTTCGACCGCTTGCAGCGCGCCACTTCTTCCAGCGTCTCGCTCACCACCAGCGGATCAAGGCCGTAGGGATTCTTGTAAATTCGTCCGTCGGGCAGCGTGAGCGCCGAGGGCTTGCCGTCGGTGATCATCACGATCTGCTTCATGTCTTTGTGCTGGCGGCTCAGCACGCGTTGCGCCACGCGCAGCCCTTCGCGCGTGTTGGTGTGCCACGGCCCCACCTTCACCCGCGCCAGGTGCGAGACCGGCATCTCCTCGGCAGAATCGTGAAACAGCACCAGCGAGAGAGAATCACCGGGGTACTGCGTGCGGATGAGGTGCGAAAGCGCCATGGCCACCCGCTTGGCCGGAGTAAACCGGTCCTCGCCATACAGAATCATGGAGTGCGAGCAGTCCAGCAGCACTACCGTGGCGCACGAGCTCTGGTAATCGCACTGGTGCACGTGCAAATCTTCGTACTCCAGGTTCAGCGGCAGGTTGAGTCCCTCGCGCGAGATGGCTGAGCTCAGGGTGGCTGTGGTGTCGAGATTCAATGTGTCGCCGAACTCGTAGCGTCGCGACGCACCAACGGTTTCGATGCCCGTGGCCCAGTGCCGCGTGTCGTGCCGTCCGAAGCTCGACTTGCCCAGCGAGCCCATCAGGTCGCGCAGCGTTTTGAACCCAAGAAAGTCAAGGCTTTTGTCTGTTACTTCGAAACGGACCTGGCCCTCGGCGTTGCCCGTCTGCCCATTGCCCTCATCGATGCGCGTGGGCCCCTCCTGCGCGAACGAAGAGATATAATTCTCCTGCTCCATGCGTTTCATCAGCCGGTCGATCAGCTCGTCGAGCTTGCCCTGCGCCGCCAGTTGCTGCAACTGCTCACGCGTTGCGTCGTCGAACATTTCGCCCGACTCAAGAATGCGACGCAACGCCTCGCGCAGATCGTCAAGCGTATGATCGAGGTCCTGAAATCCGTTGTAGGGATCGTAATAGCCCGAGTCGAGCAGGTAATCGGAAAGCGCCTGCAGCAGGCTCTCGAGATCGATTTCCTGCGCCAGATCGCCGGTGTACTTGGTGTAATGAACGCGCTTCATCGGTTCACCAATCCCGTTGTGCCTCGTCCCTATGTCCCTGTCTTCTAATCCCTGTTCCCTCGTTTCCTGCCGGGGCCCCCACGGACAGGTCTACGTCCGTGGGGTGGCTAATCCCTGTTTTAATTCAGGCCTCCGCCGCGGCGCCTGCGCCGCGCGCGCTCCCAATCCTCGTACTCCATCTCCAGGTCCTTGCGCTCCTCGCTGATGTCGTCGCGCTCACGCCCTCGTTCGCGATCACGGTCGCGTTCGCGCAGCCGCACGTTCTCCTGCGCGGCAAAACCATGCTGTTCATTGCGGCTCAGCTTGCGATGCGCGACCAGGCCCTCAAGCAGGAACTCGGCCGCTGCCACTACCTTCGGCGCGGGATCGCCGGCTTTCACGCCCAGCGGCGAGAGCCTGTCGATCAGTCCCTGGATGGCCTTCAACTCCTTCAGCGCCTCGGCCGCCGGCTGGTTATCGTCGAGCTTCACCGTGCCGCCCAGGTTGAACCACTGCTCAATTTGCTGAGTATTGGCCTGCTGCGCGTCTGCGCCGCCGAAATAGCGATCGAAAATCTTGCCCACCGCCGCGCGGATCAGCTCGCGCACCACGGTGTCGGCGCCGCGCATCTCCCCCTCGTATTCCAGCTCCAGCTTGCCTGTGATTCCGGGCATCGCCGCGTAGATATCGCTCACGCGCGGCAGCACTGGCGCATCGGAAGTCAGCAGTGCGCGCCGCTCCGCATTCGATACCGCCAGCTCCATAGTGGCGATGGGTAGCCGCTGGCTCACGCCGCTGCGCTTATCTACTTTCTTGTCTTCGCGGGCGCTGAACGCCACCTGCTCCACCACCTCGCGCAGGTACTGCGGGATCTCCACCTGCGCCGCACCGCGCGCAGCCCATGCCTCCTGCGCGGTGATGGCGATGCCTTCTTCCAGCGACTCGGGGTAATGAGTGCGTATCTCCGAACCGATCCGGTCCTTGAGCGGCGTAATGATTTTGCCGCGCGCCGTGTAATCCTCAGGATTGGCGCTGAATACCAGGGCCACGTCGAGCTCTATGCGCACCGGATAGCCTTTGATCTGCACATCGCCCTCTTGCATGATGTTGAACAGCGCCACCTGGATCTTGCCGGCCAGGTCGGGCAGCTCGTTGATGGCGAACAGGCCGCGGTTGGCGCGCGGCAGCAATCCGTAATGCATCGTCAGCTCGCTGGAGAGGTTTTCGCCCCCGCGCGCCGCCTTGATGGGATCAAGGTCGCCAATCAAATCGGCAACAGTCACATCGGGCGTGGCCAGCTTTTCAACGTAACGCGCCTCGCGCTTCAACCAGGCAATGGGCGTGGCGTCGCCGCACCTGGCAGTCAGGTCCAGGCAGCGCCGGCAAAGCGGATGGTACGGATGATCGCGAATTTCGCAGCTGGCCACGTACGGCATCTGCTCGTCGAGCAGCGCCGTCAGGGCCCGCAGAATGTGGCTCTTGGCCTGCCCGCGCAGTCCCAGCAGTATGAAGTTCTGCTTTGACAGAACCGCATTCACAATCTGGGGAATCACCGTGTCTTCGTAGCCCACGATGCCGGGAAAGATGGTCTCGCCGGCTTTGAGGCGCGCGATCAGGTTCGAGCGCATCTCGTCCTTCACGGTGCGCGTCTTCAGTCGAGCTTCAGGGAATTGCGAGCTGGCGCGCAGTTCGCCCAGCGTCTGGGGAAGTTGATGGGGTGCAGGCATCCAGGGTCTCCTCATCCGGTCGACCGCCCGGAAATGCGGCTGTATTGAAAGAGACGTTCGTTCGGGAGAAATGGCTTGAGTGCACGCCCCACGCGTGCATGGTTTGGCCGCTTGAAGGCCGGCTCTCAAAAAGGAAATTGCGCGGACAAAGGCTGCTTGGGATCAGCGCAAAAAAAGGGAAGACTCCAACCAAAATACTGCGGGCGCGTAATCGCACCTTGCTCGCAGTATGCACCCATTTTACCGGATTGCAAAACCTGGCGAGAGCCGCGACCAGATGGATCGAGCAGGGTCTTGAAAGAACACGACTTGGGATTGGCGCCACGGGAAGTTTTCAACGGCCGGCGACAGGCAGGTGGACAATCTCGGGCTTGAGCAAGCCTTTGGCGCCGATCGTGAGCAGGCCGAGGGTGACAGGCAGCTCAAAGCGGCGCGGGCCGCAGGAGCCGGGATTAAAGTAGAGCACTCCTTTCTTGGTGAAGAAGTTGGGTGCGTGGGTATGGCCGTGCAAAACCGCCGTGAGCTTTGCCGCGGAGGGGTCGAGGTGAATGGTTTTCAGGTCGTGGAGCATGTAGAGGTAGAGGCTGTGGTGGGGAGGGCTGCCGGGTTGATTCTCGATCAGCACGACTTCGGTTTCGGGCAGCTCGGCGCAGGGGCCGTCGCGATCGATATTGCCGCGGACGGCCGTTACCGGAGCGATTTTGGCGAGCTCGTCGAGGATCGACGCCTTACCGACGTCGCCGAGGTGCAGGATGCGGTCAACGCCGCGCAGGGCAGGAGCAACTTCTGGGCGGAGACGACCGTGGGTGTCGCTGACGATGCCGAGCTTCATAAGCCCAGAATACGCGGAGTTAGCGGCATTAGCGGACCAGTGGAGTTAGGCTGAAATAAGGCACCCAAGAATTGAAAATGACTGAGAATTCTGAAATCAACGAAGCGCAGGCTCGAAGCGGCTGGCGGCACACGCTCGCAGCCTACACGCAACCGCGCGTGCTGCAGGTGCTTGCGCTCGGGTTTTCGAGTGGCTTGCCGCTCCTGCTCACTTACTCGACTCTTTCCGCGTGGCTTGCGAGCGTTGGCATACGGCGCGCAACGGTCGGCGCTTTCGCCTCGGTTGGCACTCCCTACGCACTCAAGTTTCTGTGGGCGCCGCTCATGGATCGCGTGCCTCCGCCGCTGCCATTGGGACGGCGGCGCGGTTGGGGAATCACCATCCAGATTTTTCTGATCGGCGCAATTCTCTGCCTGGGATGGTGCAATCCGAAGCACAACCTGCCTCGGATGGCCGCCCTGGCGGTGCTCGTCGCATTTTTATCGGCCAGCCAGGATATCGTGATCGATGCCTGGCGCGTGGAAACCACGAAGGGCGGTCAACAAGCTCCGGGTGCCGCCATGATCGGTGCCGGCTACAGGATCGGGATGCTGGTTGGCGGCGCAGGCTGCCTGTTGATCGCAGCGCGCGCAGGGTGGTTCGCGGCCTATACCACCATGGCTGCGCTGCTCGGTGTGGGGCTGCTGGTGTTCTTGTTTGGTCCCGAACCGAAGGTTCCAGTGGAGACTTCATCTGCTGCCGGCTCGGGATGGCCTGCGATTCGCCACGCATTTGCCATTGCCGTAATCGATCCATTTCGCGATTTCATGCGTCGGCCGCTTTGGCCCATTATTCTGATCGCCATTTTCGGATACAAGCTGGGAGAAGCAATGGCGGGAGTGATGTCGACGCCGCTTTATATATCGCTGGGATTCACGCTTTCTGAGATCGCCGCCGCCTCGAAGCTGGTCGGATTTTTCCCGATTGTGATCGGGTCGCTCTTAGGCGGCGTCGTGACAAGCCGGTGGGGAATCCGCCGCTCGCTGATTGTCTGCGGCATTTTGCAGTCAATCGGGAACCTCTTTTTTGTTTTGCAGGCTGTAGAAGGCCATCGCGTCGTCTACCTCGCTCTATGTGTCACTGCTGAAAACATCACGGGTGGGATGGCCGGGACCGCGCTGGTGACCTATCTTTCCAGTCTCTGCTCGCCCGCTTTTACGGCCACTCAGTACGCGCTGCTTTCCTCGCTTTCGTTGCTCGGCCGCACCGTGGTGGGCTCCTCGGGAGGAGTGTTGTCGGAGAAACTCGGCTGGGTACGGTTCTTTCTGCTGACGTGTGTCGTCACATTGCCGGCCATCCTTCTGTTCGTCTGGGTCGGACCGCACGACGATGTGAGGAATCACCAACCCAAGCCAGGGAACAGCGGTTAGGGACCGGGGGATAGACGCTCGAGAGCCAGAGACAGTTCATAGGGGGTTCAAAGTGAGAATCGTGGTGCTTTTGCTGGCGCTAGTAGCGACGCTACCGGCGGCACGGGCGCAGTCGGCGGGGGGCGCGCCGGACCAAAGCTCAGGCAGCCTGCATGCCGAGGCCGCGCAGATTTTTGCGCTGGCTAACCAGGCGCGCACGCAGGCAGGAGTGCGGCCGTTGCAGTGGGATGCGGCACTGGCCGCAGCCGCGCTGGCACATTGCCAGCGCATGGTTGCCGAAGGGCCCATTGCGCACCGCTACGGCGGCGAGCCGGACGTGGGCGGACGGGCCGCGCAAGCCGGCGCGCATTTCAGCGTGATTGAGGAAAATGTTGCCATTGGCTCTTCAGCCGACGCCATTCACAATCAGTGGATGCAGTCGCCGGGGCATCGCTCGAACCTGCTGAGTCCCGAAGTGGATCACGTGGGCGTGGCCGTAGTGTATGCGCGCGGCGTGCTCTACGCCGTGGCCGACTACAGTCGCGCTGTCGGGCAGCTGAGCGTGCCTGAAGTTGAGGCGCGCGTAGCCGATCTGGTGCGCGTGAGTGGCGTGGCAATTCTGGCCGATCACAAGCCCGCCCGCATGGCCTGTGCCACCGACGAGGGATGGCCTTCCATGGCCGGCGCGACGCCGGGCTTCATCATGCGCTGGCAGGACTCTGATTTGACGCGGCTGCCGCAGGCGCTGGTGGACAAACTGGAAACGGGAAGGTACCGGCAGGCGGCGGTCGGCAGTTGCCCGGCGCAGGATGTAGAGGGGTCGTTCACGGCGTACCGCGTTGCGGTGCTGCTCTACTGAGCGTTCCAACTTGTGATCGCGTACACAGCCCCCAAAAAATCGCGACCAAACTTGCAGATAATTTCGCTGCTTTGATGCAGGATGGAGATAACGCATGGCAATGAGCGCAGAGTCGCGCCGCGCAGAATTTCGCCGCGCTCGATTTTTCTTGCCGAATTTGCGAAATTTTTTCTGGAAACTGCCTCAATTCTGGTGCAAAATCGCACCTCCAAAAACTTCATCTCAATAAAATCAACGACTTGACTATTTATCAAGTGGTTAACAAAATTCGCTGTTACCTATTTAATTAGTAATTAAATAGTAATTTAGATAGACCCCCATCACGACGCACTTTCGCGTGCGTTCTCCGTGACTCACCCAAAGTTCACATGCTCTTTCCAAAGCTCCGGCCAGGGCACCCGAGGAGGGCCGCAGACAAAGATGTCAGGGTGGTACTCGCTCTCTTCGTTGCGAATGCCTTCAGAATTGCCGTTGTGGCCTGCGAGCCGACAGCCGGTGAAAATCGAGTCGGCCTGGCTCTGGCTGAGACCAAGCACGATCAGCGTGGTGGGCGGAGGCGTGGGGTAGCCGCGCAGCCATTCGGAGTTCGTGGTGCCAATGGGAGCGGGGAGTCCATACGCGCGTCCCAAAATATCGATGGCCCCGTACTCGCCGTAGTTGCCGGTGGTGATGCCGAGATGCGCCTGCTCGTCGGGCGGGAGCGAGTCGCGGATTTGCGCGACGGTGCGGACCAGCTCGTTCCAGCCGATCTCTTCGCGCAAGTCGCCGTTCTTGCTGAGGGCGTAGTCAAGCAGAGGGCCGCTGGCCGCCATGGGAACGATTCGCGCGCAGGCGATGGCGCCGAAAACTGTGACCCCGGCGAAAAAGACAGTGACGATGGCCCGCCGCGGAAGTTTAGGCAGATCCGAGAGCCGGCGTTCCGCGACGGCAGCTCCCATGGCCAGCAGCGCGGGATAGGTTTCGGCAACGTAGTAGAACCGCCCCTTGTTCAACCAGAAGAGGGCCACCGGAATGAGGTACATCCAGGCGAGCATGCGATAGCGGCCGTTTGCAAAGTAAGCAAAGAGACCGGCGATCCAGAGTGGTGCTGCGAAGAGGTTGACGTCGGCAATGAACTGGCCCAGGAGGTAGCCTTCGGCGCGGCCCTCGCCAACGTCCCGCCTGTGAATGTGCTGAAGGAAGGTATAAGAAATGAAGTTGTGATGGACGAGCCAGAGGAGGTTGGGAAGAAAAATGAGCAGCGCGAGCCCGGCTCCGGCCCGGAACCAGATGCTTGCGAAATAGCGGCGGCCAGGCGTGAAGACCATCCCGGCGAGAAGGCCGGCGATGAAGAAGACGATGGCGTACTTTGTCAGTAGCCCGAGCCCGATTGCCGCGCCGATAGCGAGACACCAGCGCGGGTTTTCAGTTTTCAACAACCGGATGGTGAACCAGCAAACCAGCACCCACCAAAGAATCGCGAAAGATGTGTATTGAAATTCGGTGGCTTCAAACATGGGCACCGGTGAAAGGGCGACGCAAATCGCGGCCGCGGCCTGCGCCAGACGGCCCCCGCCGAGATCGCGGGCCATCAGGCCGCTGACGAGGATGATTGCGGCCTGGGCGAGAACGGAGAAGAGCCGCAGGCCGGTCATCGACAGGCCGAAGAGCGCAAGCCCGATGCGCTCGATGAAGGGCGTGAACGGCGGGTAAGAGACGAATCCCCAGTCGAGATGACGCGCGTCGCTCAGGAATTGCAGCTCGTCGCGATGAAAGCCGTATCGCGAGTTGGTGAGGATGTGGGCGAGGGCAACGGCGGCGGCGATGGCAAGCAGGAGAAGGGAATCGGTTCTTTCATGCGGGCTGCATGAAGGCTCGGCGGCGTCGATGGCAGGCAATGGGGCTCCTTCGGGCTTTCCGAGATTGCTTACGCGCCGGGGCCGGATCCAGTTCCAGCGCGGCGTTCGAGCGGCGAGGGAACGCGCACCGAGGCCATTCCGGCGGCCGTTGCGGCCTGGATGCCGAGGGCGGTGTCTTCAAAGACCAGGCAGTCTTTAGGCGCGATGCCCAGCCTGGCGGCCGCGGTCAGATAGGCGTCGGGCGCAGGCTTGCCGCGCTCATAGTCGTCGGAACCGATGAGAACATCAAAGCGGTCAAGCAGGTGCACCTGCGTGAGCGACTTGATGATGGATTCGCGCGTGCTGCCGGAGACCACGGCGAAGGGAATCTGTCCGTGCCGCGCCTCGATGACGTCAAGCACCTCGGGGACGGGTTTGAGTTGCGGCACCAGCTCGAAATAGAAGTTCTCCTTGCATTCGGCGACGGTTGCGATGGGCATGTTGAGGCCCTGCATTTGGTTCAGCGAGGCGACGATCTCAAGCGGAGGCTTTCCGCCCCAGTCGTAGAAGAGTTTTTCGTCGAAGGTAGCGCCCCACTCGCCCAGTGCCTTGGTCCAGGCGATGTGATGGAGAGGCATGGAGTCGACAACGGTGCCGTCGCAGTCGAAGAGGTAGGCGCGGAACGTGCCGGGCGGCATTCGTAACTTCATTCTCGGTTTTTTGGTCCCCTCAGCTATCGTATCGAAGACACTCGGACTCCCCGGCGGAACAGCCGGACTCACGACGCTTTCTTTCGGCTGCATTTGAGGCGTCGGGGCCTGGTTTCCCTGAAGCTCCGGCGCGCTGAAGGCCGAAAAGGTACCATGGGAAAGAACGGCAGGGAGGCACAATGCCCCGTATTTCCCGGCTCAATCGCGACCAGGTCAGCCCCGAAATCGCCGCTGGCTTTGATAAGGTCTTTGCCCAGCGCGGCAATGTGCCCAACATGTTCCGCGTGATGGCTCACCGGCCCGAGATCTTCACCACCATGCAGGCGCATTTCGCTGCTGTCATCAACACCGGCACACTCTCTCCCAAATTGAAAGAGCTCATCGTTGTTCGCACGAGCCAGATCAACGACACGCCCTATTGCCTGGCTAGCCACACCGTTCTCGCCCGCAATCTTGGATGGACCGACGATCAGCTCGCGCACCTGGCCGAATGGCGCAACTGCAAAGACTTCTCCCCCGCCGAGAAAGCGGCGCTGCAATTGGCCGAAACCGTCACACGCGACGCCCACAGCGTGAGCGACGAGCAGTTTGCGGAGCTGCGCGGCTACTATTCCGAGGGCGAGATCGTCGAGCTGCTCTGCGCCATCGGTCTCTTCAACTACTTCAACCGCTTCAATAACGCCCTGCGGATGGAGCCGACCAATCCCGGTGAAGGTGGCCCGCCACAGCATGCGCCGGCCACCGAAGCCGCAGCATCAAGGTGAAGCATGACGCTCGACATGGATGCGATCCGGCGTCGAAGCGATTGATTTATGCGGAAGTTATACCAATACAGCGCCGGATCTAAGGTGAGTAATGACCCGGTCATCAGTGTATAACAACAAGTAATATTGGACTTAGAGGACCACCCAGCCAAACTAAGTTCTCACGGGACCGGTCGATTCCCGAATTACAAGCTTCGGCTCGACGGTTATTTCATTCTTTGGAGACACTGTATTGTGAATGCGGTTAAGCAGGCTTTGGGTAGCTATCCGGCCTATTTCTTCCAAATCCTGGTTAATGGTGGTAAGCCGAGGCATGGTGAAGGAAGCTTCCTTGATATCGTCGAAGCCGATGACTGACACATCGGCAGGGACTTGTATATCAGCATCTTGCAAAGCGCGGATTGCTCCGATGGCTGAAACATCGTTGAAGGCGACGAGAGCTGTAAAGGGCTTGCCCGTAGAGAGCAGCTGCTGGACGACGGGGTAGCCGAGTTCCGGAGAAAACAGATCGCAATCGAGACTGACCAGAAGTTCCGGCTGCATCTCGATGTCGAGCTTACGCGCGACTGCCACCAAACCCTGCCAGCGCGCATCGGAGTCGGAACTGAATGGTTGCCCGCGCATGAAGGCGATCTTGCGGTGGCCCAGGGAATGAAGATGGGTCAAGATAAGCTCGGCCGCCCGCACGTGATCGATCAAGACGTTGGTGACGCCCTCGATGTGACGATGGCCGGCCACGGCGACGACGGGAACCGCGATGGGGTGCTCCAGCAAGGTGTCGATGGCGATAATTCCCTGGGCGCCCCGCCCGATAAGCATGCGTGCGTAGTCTTCAATGAGGTTCCGTTTGTGCCGATGGTGGGCCGTGAAGTAGAAGTATCCCGCTTTCATGAGCTGATCGCCGATGCCGCTCATGACTTGCGTATGGTAGCCGGAGCCCAGCTCCGGCACCAGGATACCGATGGTTAAGGTGCGGCGGCTGCGCAGCGAACGCGCCAGCAGATTCGGCTGGTAATTCATCTGCCTGGCGGCGGCCTTTATGCGATCGCGCGTTGCTTGCGGAATGGCTCGCCCCGGCACGTCGTTCAGGACCACTGAGACAGTGGCGGGATTGAGGCCAAGGTGCGCCGCCAATTGTTTCAGGGTAGCCGGCAGCCGGGCCTCGCGGTCCGCACGCTCCTTTCGGTGCCTGCCCGATGTTCGATCTTTCGCTGAGTCGCTCATCGCCTTGCTTGTGCCTTTTCGTAAATACGCGGCTACTTCCCAGGCGCGGCCGCGGGTTGCGGAGTGAGTTTATCGATGAGTGCGGTGTCGGCAGCCTGGGTGATATTCCGGGCCTTATCGAATTCGGCGCGCGCCTCGTCTTGCTTGCCCATGGAGCGGTAGAGCCGCGCGAGATGCCAATGCACGTTCACGTCGTTGGGCGCCAGCTTGGCGGCTGCCGTCAATTCGCGCAGGGCCTCCTGGGTGTGGCCGGTATCCGCGTCGATGGAGCCCAGATCGAGATGCGCCAGCTCGATGGTGCTGTCGGTGCGAAGAGCTTTCTCGAGGAGCGGAGCGGCGGCGTCAGGGTGGCCCAATTTCAGCTCGCAATCGCCCAGGTAGGTGAGCGCCTGTGCGTGCATCGGGTTGTTATCGAGCTCCGCCTGCAACTCTGGAACCGCATCGGCGTACTGGCGTTTGGCCCAAAGCAGGAAGCCGAGCCCGAAATGCACATCGGGCATTCGGGGGTCGGCTTTGACGGCGGCACGGAACTGCTGAATTGCGCCATTGACGTCTTTCATTTCATCGAGGGCCTCGCCGGCAAGCATATCTGCTTCGGCGGACTCGGCATTTAGCGTGAGAATTTGGTGATAGGTGTCGAGAACGCACTGGTATTGCTTGGACCACAGACAACTGTGCGCTAGGGCCAGCAGCAGCTCTTGGTTTTGCGGGTCGCCACTCACCGCCTGCTTAAGATAAGGAGCGGCATCAGCGTATTGTTTGAGGCCGTAATGGCACATTCCCACCAGGATGACGAGCCGCTGGCGATCGGGCGAATTCTGGGGCGTGCTCTTCAGCACCGTCCTGAACTCCACAAGCGCATTTTTCAAGTCGCCGGCTTTGAAAAATGCCAAGCCAAGATTCAGGCGCAGGCCGGGAATCGCAGAGTGGAGCGCCAGTGCTTTTTGGTAAAGCGGTATGGCCTGGTCGTAATGCTCCTGGCGCGCTTCAAGCAGGCCCAGGTGGGCGTACGCCTCAGAGCTTGCAGGATGCGATTCGAGGTAAGAGTGCCATGCAGCTTCGGCATCGGCATTTCTGCCCTGCTGCTCGAGCGCGAGGGCCGTTTGCCGCTGGTCTTCCTCGACCGCTGCGTTTTGCGCCCCACACGCCGCCGCGCTCAGCAACAGAATCGCTGCCGTCAGCAAAAGGGGCCGCAAACTCATCTCTTGCCCCGCTCCTATTTGAATTGAACCCATTCCGGCCATTCACAAGGTCTTTCCGCTGACGGTTTTCTTCCACTCATTCTCTGTCGCGCCCATAGGCGCATGCAAACTGGCGCGGAGAATCACTGCAGAAATTAACGGGACGGCGGGAGCATTCGGCCTGCAGGTAGAGGGCTCGGAAAGAGGTTGATTTGAATTCGCAGATCTCTTCCCGAAAAGAAGAACGCAGCGGAGCCGAAGCTCCGCTGCGTCGGGTGCTTCAGAGAAAGTTAGAACAGGAACTTTCCTCCGAACTGTAATACCCGTGGGTCGTCGGCACCGGTGATACTGGTGGGACTAGCGGAAGTTGAAAACCCTGTATCATAGCCGTTCCACAGGGGGTGGTTGAAGGTGTCGAACGACTCAAAGCGAAGCTCGATCCGAGTCGCCTCACTCTTTGTCAGGGCAAATGACTTGAACAGGCTCAGATTGGTGTCTTGAAAATCACTTTCCCTGATCTCGGCCTTGCCGGCATTGCCCCAACCATTGGTCGTGCCTCCAGCCCAGGGAGCCACGGGAGCAGAGAACGCACTTGTGCTCCACCACGCCTTAACAGTGTGGGGGTAGGCCACCTTGCCCGTCTGGTTCGGCCGGTTGCTTGTCCCGCCACCGAGTCCGATCGTGTCCGCACCACCCCAGCCAACAGTCGCTGGGAGCCCGCTTTCCGACGTGGTTACGCCGGAAATGGTCCAGCCGCCCAGCAAACTGCGTTCCAGCACGCTGCCGGAGTGCGCGAAGAACGGGACATTGTAGATGTAGTTGGCGGTGAAAATGTTGCGCCGGTCGTAGGTTCCCGAACCGCGGTCATACCTGATGTTGTACGGGTCGGACAGGTCGCCCTGCAGATCGTCGCTTTGAATGTCGATTTCATGCGACCAGGTGTAACCCAGGTTTAAAGTGAAACCGTGCTTGTTCTGCATATTTAGAGCCGCCTGCAGAGAGTTGTAGCTGGAGTTGGTCGTGTTGTCGTCTTCGTCAATCCCGGAGAAACCAAGGAAGTTTCTGTACAGGTTGGCGTTGGCGCCCGTTGTGGCAACCGCCTCACGCTCGGTGCTGGCCAGCGGAAGCGTATTGATCTCGCGCTTGACGTCCTGATCCCAGCCTGCGGAACCAACGTACTGAACCGAGGCAACCAGTGCAGGCGCAATCTGGTGCTGAACCCCCAAACTGTATTGCGCCGTGCCCGGATTCGGGTAGTAATAGTCGAGAGTTCCCATGCCCCCCGGGAAGGTGGGCGTGCTGGCAGTCGCTCCGGTGGTGTCGCTCTGAGCGGGATTGGTGAAGTACACGTCGTCCGCCGTGGGATCGTAGGCGAACGGAGGATTGGTGTCTGTGCCGTAGATGTCGTTGCCCTGCACGCGCTCATAGAAAACTCCAAAGCCGCCGCGCAGAACAGTTTTGCCGTTGCCAAACAGATCGTAGGCAAAGCCCAGACGCGGCTCCCAAGTCCAGTAGTCATCCTTGACGATCGCGCGTGGGAAGCCGTTCGCGCCTGCAACTTCAACGCCATTCACATAGAAAGTGTTACCGTTGACGGTTGAAAGTCCGGGACTGGGCGCAGTGCAACCGGCCGGAAGAGCAGAAGGTGAACCTGCCGGAATACACAGCGCTCCGCTGGTTCCGAACGTCGCCGTGTTGCTCGCACTGTAATCTGCAGGCACAAAATTCGACGTCATGTTTTCCTTGTTATAGACGTGCGGCAGAGCGTCATAGCGGATCCCCAGATTCAGGGTCAGCCGGTGGGTAATGCGCCAGTTATCCATTCCGTAGAAGGAATAGGTGTTGTTGATCCAGTGGAACATCGACAGGGACTCTAACTGCGAGAAGCTGTCAGAGTCGCCCAGCAGGAAGTTCACATAGGAATCGCCGGAAAAATCGGTGCCGAAGTTATAATCACCCTCGGTATCCGCCTGCTGCTGCTGGTTCTTGTCGTCGCGCATGTACGCAAAGCCGAACTTGAAAGCATGCCGGCCCTTGGTCCACGAAAAATCGTCGCGCGGCTGGTAGTTCAGGAAGGCGTTTGCCCACGGCCAGTATCCAATCGACCAGGTGGTGCCGAAGGGCGCACCCATATGGACTCCGGGCATGCGGTTGTCGATGTTGTTGGCAGCCGGGAAATAACCTTTCTGCGTCCAGCCTGCAGGCTGTGCGAAGATACCCGCCGCCGTGATCTTAATGTAGTTGCCGTTCACGTTGAGCGATGTTTCGTTCAGGATTGACGGCGAGATCGTTTGCGTGAGCTTGATTACCGAACCCCAGCTGGGATTACCGAACACATCGCCCGCAGTGGTGTAACTGTCACCATCACCCCAATTCTGGTTGGGGAAATAGGTCTGCGACATCCGGTCGTGGATCCAGTGCCCCATCAGGTGCAGCTTGGGGCTGATGTCATGATCGATGCGAACCACGTCCTCGCGTACGTAGGTGGGCTGCTTCGGCGACGCAATTTCCTGCGGCTGACCGTTAGGCCCCGTCGTATTGGACGCCGGAATCGCGCCCGTCCCCATGAAGAGAATGGCGTTCGGGTCGAGCAGGTTTCCAGGGATCTTTCCTCCCGGCGCATTGGAAAAAGATTCACCGATCGTCAAACCATCCGCCGTATACAGCGCTAACTTGGCCGGATCCGTCGTATTCGGCACGCACGGTGCCGACTGGCCGCTGGCGCAGACGCCGGCGGCGGGCGATTCCGGTAAGCCGACCGGCGGCACGTATGCGAAGCCGCTGGTCTCATCGGCGGTGGTCGGAATCTCCGAGGACAGCGGCGCGTTGGTCAAACTGGCAGGAGATCCCTCAATGAATCTGCGCCATTCCTCGGTGACGAAGAAGTAGGTGTGGCTCTTTTCCTTGGGATAAATCCCGGGGATAAACGCCTTGCCCCCGAAATCGCCGCCGTAAATATTCAGGCGCAACTCCGGTATGACTGGGGCGGTGCCTGCCTGCGCGGCCGCCTCTTTGGTGAACCAATTGACAGCATCGAAGTCGTCGTTACGATCGAACTCCCAGAGGCCGCCATGGTAGGTGTTGGTGCCGGATTTCAGCACGACCAGCGTCGTGCCTCCCGACGCGATTCCATAATCCGGCGCGTAATTGCTGGCCAGCGTCTGGAATTCTGCCACCGCATCCACCGAGGGCATAACTCCCAATTTGCCGCCGCTGCCGCGGTCATAGATTTCGCCACCGTCCACCAGAAAGTCGTTGTGGCCGGTACGCATTCCGTTGAAGCTGATGGTGGAGCTGCTCCCCTGTGCTGTGATGCCATTGAACTCCGGCAGAGTACCCGAAGTGCCGGTATCCAGCGTGATGAGCGAAGTGATACTGCGGCCGTTGGTGGCGAGCTCGCTAATCTGCTGGCCCGTAATCAGGTTGCTGACTTCGTTCGTCTCCGTCTGCAGACTCAACGCGTCGGCCTGCACGTTCACGGTGGTGGTAGCTTGACCGACGGCGAGTGTTACATCCTCGCGTACCGTCGCCGCCGCGTTCATCACGATGCCACTCTTCGCGTAGTCTTCGAAACCGTGGGCCGCGATTTTGAGAGTATAGTTGCCGATCTTAAGATCGGGAAAGACATACAGGCCGGCGCCGTTGGTGTTGGCCTGACGCGCCTCTCCGGTGCTGTTGTTGGTGGCGGTTACTGTCGCGTTGGCCACGACAGCGCCGCTTGGGTCCGTCACAGTTCCTGTCAGTTCTGCGTTTTCCTGGCCCCATCCTCTTGCGCAAAGCAGGGCCGCCAAAGCCAATCCGAGAAACAGCGAATGGCTGACTCGGTTGAGCCACTTTCTCATGATTGCCTCCATGATTGTGACCTTCCTTTTCAAAGGTGAAAGCTGTTTACGTTTCCTAGGTTGCCGTCGGTGAAGCCAGCAGGACGCGCAACATGGACTGACCTTCCTTTTTCAAAGGGTGAATTGTTTCTGGGTTTTGTGCGCCGTCCGGCGAAAGCAAACTGGACGTGCACCATGGACTGGCCCGGCGCATGCCGCTTGAGGTTTCGTTCCCTCTGCATATCGACATGACGAAATCTCGGTAGTCACGCTGAGAAGCCCGAAACAAACGTTTTAGAAAGCCGAGAGACTCGGCCCTCTCATCCCGCTGAAGGATACAAGCCTCAATCGTTAGAATGAGACGTGCATCCGCCTTTTTGAGCCGGCAGCCATTAAACACACAAAGAAGGGGTGATGTCAAGAAGATTCTATCTACTTAAACGCTTGAGTAACGCTTTGTTGCTGTATACGGTTTCAGCAGCCAAATCACGCATTCCAGACTGTTTCCCAAAACGGGAATATTCGATCCTTCCGAGGTACGGGTGCGAAGTTCAGCCGGGCCGTTTTAGACAAACGTTTGATTAAAAGCGACGGTCCAACATCGGCAGGGCGATACGCCCCCGAGGGGGATTCTTGCCGGTCCGGCGTTCTTTCATTTCATTTGGCGCCTGCTTCGCGGGATGAAATCGCCGGAATGACTTTCTACCCATTATGGGAACTGCGTGCGCAAAGAGACAGCCGTCTTCCCGCGCAATGCGCGGCGAATACAATAAGAGAATCTCGTGATTGGAGGATCGATTTTGCTGCGCGTTCGCGGTCTGCTTCTCAGCGCTCTCGGCCTGATTCTGATTCTTCCCGGAACATTTTGGGCGCAACAGGAGCCGCAAAAACCGCAGCCGGATGCCGCGGCAGCGCCGGGCGGTGAGCACCCGGCGACTGAAATGAGGCAATCACAAGGTGGCATGGCCACTGCCGGCCCACAGGCAGCCCAGTTCGACAGCCAACACCGCCCCATTACTGCCGGAGGATTCGTCAAAACGGGTCCGATCATCTTCCAGGATGTGGCGGCGGCGGCCGGGCTCACAACCTGGCGCCACCAGGCAGGCACTTCAGAAAAGCGCCTCATCTTGGAGGCCAAGGGCCCGGGGGTGTGCCTGATCGATTATGACAACGACGGCTGGCTCGACATCTACCTGGTGAACGGTTCGACATTTGACGCCCTGAGTGGAAAGACCACTCCGCCGCATGCAGCGCTCTTCCATAACAACCACGACGGAACCTTCACCGACGTGAGCGCGCAGGCGGGTGTGACCAACGACCGGTGGGGATACGGCTGCACCGTCGGAGACTACGACAACGACGGCTGGCCCGATCTGTATGTCACCAACTTTGGCAAGAACCGCCTTTACCACAACAACCATGATGGAACCTTCACCGATGTTGCTGAGAAAGCGGGCGTAACCGTCGGCACCTGGTCCACGGGCGCGACATTTGGCGACTACGACGGCGATGGGCGCCTGGATCTGTTTGTAGGCGGCTACGTGCAGATCGATTTGAGCAATCCGCCTCTCTCCGGCTCGCAAGGGGTGAACTACGCCTTTTGCCAGTATCGCGGCGCACAGGTGATGTGCGGCCCGCGGGGGTTGAAAGGGGAGCATGACCATCTGTTTCACAACAACGGCGACGGGACCTTCGCCGACGTGAGCAAGAAGCTGGGCGTGGACGATCCGAACGGCTACTACGCGCTGGGAGCCCTGTTTGCCGATGTCAACAACGACGGCAAGCCGGACCTGATGGTGGCGAACGACTCCACGCCGAACTACCTGTACATCAACAAGGGAAACGGCACCTTTGAAGACCAAAGTTACGAAAGCGGATTTGCGCTCAACAATGATGGACGCGAGGCGGCCAACATGGGGCTGGCCGCCGGCGACTACCAGAACAACGGGCACCTCTCAGTGGCCAGCACAACCTTCTCCGATGACTACCTCCTGCTTTTCCAGAACGATGGCACAGGTTTCTTCACTGATGTCAGTTACCAGGCCGGGGTTGCACAGTCTTCCATCCCTTTTGTCAAATTCGGCGACGGATTCCTCGACTACGACAATGATGGCTGGAAGGACCTGTTCGTGGTCAACGGCCACGTCTATCCGCAAGTGGACGAGCACCCGGAGTGGGGACAAAGCTATGCCGAGCGCCCGCTGCTCTATCACAACCTGGGCAACGGCAAATTTGAGTTGGTGCCTGCGGTCGAGGGAACAGGCCTGGCTGTGGTCACGGTAGGCCGCGGCGCCGCCTTCGGCGACATCTTCAACGACGGCAAGATCGATGTCGTGATCAACGGCATGGACAGCGTGCCCATCTTGCTGCGCAATGTGAATCCCGATCACCATCATTGGGTCGAGATCAAGCTGGTGGGCGGCGCCAAAAGTCCGCGCGATGCGGTGGGCGCCACAGCCTATCTCACCGCCAACGGGATGCGCCAGCGCGAAGATGTCCTCAGCGGTGGAAGCTATCTGTCGTCAAACGATTTTCGTCTTCACTTTGGCCTGGGCGATGCCACGGATGCAGGCTCACTTGAAATTCACTGGCCTTCCGGCGCCAAAGAAACCCTCAAACTGCCCGCGGTTGATCGCATCTATACGATCACAGAAAGCAAAGGTATAACCGGCGCGCTCTGCAGCGGCAAGCCGTGCGACGCCACTGCCACAGCCGGCAAGTCTGAAGGCGGCTCGCAATAACAACCTCGCTTATCGACACCAGGAGGACAGAGATCCGGTTTACGCGCTTAACTTGCGCATATACTCTGCGTCCTGCTTCAGCTCCTGGATGAAATCAAAGTCGTAATGCTCCTGTTCGACAAAGTAGTACTTGAGGCCGGTGGCGGCACGCAAAATCGGCTTGTAATCGATATCGCCTTTACCCATTACCGGCGATTCCACCTTTCCATCAGCATTGCGCACCATATCCTTCACGTGCAGCAGCGGAAACCGCGCCGGCGCCTTGCTCAAATAGTCCACTGGATTGCGTCCCGCGGCGTAGACCCATCCGCAGTCCATTTCAAAAACCACAAGGTTGGGATCAGTAAGCCGCAGCAGCTCGTCGTAAACCAGCACTCCGTCGATGACTGCGAACTCCGGCGTGTGGTTGTGCACACCGAAGATCATCCCATCGGCCTTCACCTTGCCCCCGATGCGGTTGAATTCATCGGCAATCCAGTGCCAGTCGTCCAGCGTTTGAGATCCTTTTGTCGAGGGGTCGCGATGCATACCGTCTGACGACGAGCAGACGATATATTCAAGGCCCAGGGTGTGGCCGTAGTCAGTCCACTTGTCGAACTGCGTCTCCAGCAAGCTGAGAGGATGGTGCGTGCTCACGCAGCGCAGGCCGGCTGTTTCCATCGCCTGGTGAAAATCGGCGGCTGTGCGATCGAAGTAACCAGCCGCCTCTACGACGCTGTACCCGGCGCCGTGGACCTGCGCAAGCGTACCGGGAAAATCTTTGGCGAGCTGGTCGCGCACGCTGTAGAGCTGCAAACCGACGGGCGCCCGCGGACGTCTGGCGCTGGCTTGCGGCGCCGCTACGTATGCCGCCACAGCCCCGGCTGCTTTCAGAAAACTCCGTCGTGAGGTGCTGCTCATCGGTCTTTTCCCCTTTTTTTCACGTCCTCGGGCTCATCCCGCAATCTTTTTCGCCGCGCCATCCCAAACAGCGGCGCTGCGATGAAAGTAGGAGTAATTCGCCATGTGGCAGGCGATTGCGGCGTGGTTGCCGAAGACCTCGTCCTCCAATAGCGGTTCTCTGGTTGCGACCGCACGGAAGAAGTTCGCAAGGTGATCGGCAGTGTCGTCGTACCCGGGTGTTGCCGAATAGGTTTCCACCTCCGCGAGGGCTGCCGGTGACGCAGGATGCGCCGCGTGCCATTCGTCGAGATACTGCTTCTTGGCCGCTGCCGTCCATCCATTCAGCGAATAGCCTTCCGGCTGAGGCCGCGTATCTTGCGGAGCCACTGTCAAGGTGTTGCCGTTGATGGTCATCGTGGCTTCCTTGCCGTAGAAAATGATCGGTTCACCCTGCGCATTGTTCTGGTTGCAGTGCAGATTCACGGTGACGCCATCGTACTCATAGAGTGTGGCCAGCAGATCAGGAAAGTCGCGGCCATCCTTGAAGAACGTGAGGCTGCCGCTCGACTGCGCCCGCTTTGGCGCCGAGTTGATCCCGCTCACGCACTGGATTCCGGAGAGGAGATGCACAAACAAGTCGCCGGCCACGCCTTCGCCGTAATCGGCAAAGCAGCGCCAGCGGAAAAAACGCACGGCATCGAACGGGCGTTGGGGCGCATCGCGCAAGAACGCCTTCCAATCAATGGTCTCTTCACTCGCGTCCGGGGGAATTGGATACACCCAGGCGCCTGACGGCGAGTTGCGGTCGGAATGGCCTTCGATATAAGTCACGTCGCCCAGCCGCCCCGACGCGTAGATTTCACGCGCCTTTTGGTACACGATGTTGCTCACGCGTTGACTGCCGGCCTGAAAAATGCGTTTGTTGGCTTTTACCGCTTCCACCATTGCGAAACCGTCTGCCACGTTGTGCGACATGGGTTTTTCGCAATACACGTCCTTTCCCGCGGCAAGGCAGTCCAGCACGATGGCCCGGTGCAAATGGTCGCTGACGGCCACAATCACTGCTTCGACGTCCTTGTTGTCGAGCAGGGCACGATAGTCACCGGTTGCCGGCACATCGGCGCCATAGGCTTCCAGTCCGGCCGTGCGATGCATCTCGTAAAGATCTGCAAGTCCAACCAGCTCGCACGAAGGCACATTGCGCGCCGATCGCAGCAGATCGCAGCCGCGAATCCCTGTTCCAATCGAGGCAAAGCGTATCTTTCGGCCGGAGAGTGCAGCCTGGGCGGCCAGCAACGTCGGTTCCAACAGCAGCGCTCTTGCCGCTGCACTTGCCACAGTGGCGCCGGCGCCCAAACGCACAAAATCCCTCCGCGTCAACGACGGTGTTTTCATCATGCTCTCCGAAGTCTGCACAATTCTCTCGCTCCGCCCCGCTTCTGTCTACAGCCTGGAAATTGCATAGGCCATTCGGCGGAGTTCTTGAAAAATCTTTCGGAAAATTCGAATACTCATTTTGAAGCAGAGGGACGATCGATACACGAGCAGCCGAATGGTCGGCCCGAGCCGGCTCGCGGGCGATGCCCATCCAGAGGCGGGCGCTTTTTGACGCACCCCTCGCGCTCTGCTAACTTGAATAGGGTAGATACCACTGCCACGCACTCCTCAGTAGCTCAATGGCAGAGCATTCGGCTGTTAACCGAAGGGTTGTAGGTTCGAGTCCTACCT
>JASHYS010000260.1 GCA_030042915.1 Acidobacteriaceae bacterium | reverse complement strand
CGGATCGTGTAAATACAGCCAGACCATGATGGCCCCGCCGCAGAGCGCCAACGAAGCGTAGAAGGTCCATCCCCGCGCCCAGCGCCAGCCGCCGGAGAGCCAGACGAGCAGAGTCGGAAACCCCAGAGGATAGACGCCGACCGCCGCGATCAGAAGCGGTGTCATCCACTTTGCGCGCATCGGAGTGTTGGCAACATCATACCGCCGATTCTCTGCGCACTTCGAACTTCAGGGGCGCCGCCAGGCGGCTCGGCCTGAGCACGATGGAATTTCGCGCCGTTGACCGCGATTAGCGCTGCAATTTATTTTGTCCCGCGCAGGAAATCTGGCAAGATGGAATAAGCATGACCACATCGAGCGTTGTATCCGCACCGGGTAAAGTCTTTGCCGATCGCATTGGCCGCATTGAAGTGTCTGCGACCATGGCCGTGGCCGCCGAAGCGGCCAAACTGCGCGCCGAGGGCGTGAACCTGGTAGATTTTGGCGCCGGCGAGCCGCATTTCCCCACTCCTCGCCACATCAAGGACGCAGCGATTGCCGCCATCGAAGCCAATTTCACCCGCTACACGGTGGTGCCCGGCATTCCCGAGCTGCGCAAGGCCATCGTGGAGAGGCACGCCTGCGACTTCGGCTCAGACTATGCGGCGGACGAGGCGGTGTTTACTGCCGGAGGCAAGCTGGCGCTGTTCAACGCCATCCAGATTCTTGTCGACCATGCCGACGAGGTGATTCTGCCCGTTCCCTACTGGGTGAGCTTCAAAGACATCATTCAGTATGCGGGCGGCACGGTGGTGTATCTGGAAACCGACGAGTCGGAGGGATTTCGCATCTCGGCCGACGCCATGGAGCGCGCCATCACGCCGCGCACCAAAGCCATCATTCTGAATTCGCCGTCGAATCCAGCGGGCTCGGTGGTTTCGCCCGAGGACCTGGAACGGATCGTTCACTTGGCTCACGATCGCGGGATCTTTCTGCTTCTGGACGAGACCTACACATACCTTAACTACGCAGGCAAGCCGGTGTCGGGCGGCTCATTTACCTGGGCTAAAGAGCACATCGTGATTCTGGGCTCGCTCTCGAAGACCTATTCGATGACGGGCTGGCGCGCCGGCTACGCGCTGGCGGCCAAGCCGGTGGCTGCCAACCTGAGCAAGCTGCAGTCGCAATCGACCTCGAATGCAACCAGTATTGTGCAGAAGGCCGCGATCGCCGCGCTGTCGGGCCCGCAGGAGTGCGTGGCCGAGTTCCGCGCGCAGTTTATCGAACTGCGCGACCATATGCTGGGCAACGTGAGGGCCATACCCGGCGTCTCGTGCACCAAGCCCGAAGGCGCGTTCTACGTGTACCCGAACATCTCAGCGTATCTGGGCAAGGGCGGCATTCGCGCCACCACCGAAATGGCCTCGCGGCTGCTTCACGAGGCGCACGTGGTGACCGTGCCCGGCGAAGCGTTCGGGACGGGCGAGCACCTGCGGCTTTCGTATCCCGTAACCCGGGAAAATATTGAAGAAGGCACGCGGCGGATGGGCGAGTTCCTGACAAACCTAAAGTAGGCCAGCGGCTTACCTTAATCGGTTTACTTGAGGGTCCTAGCCGCGGGGCCGGATCGGCGCCGGGCCGCCGGGAAGCTCTGCAGCCGAGACAGTTCCCCGTCTCAAAAAATCTTCGCTCTGCCCTGTGCAAACGTTGTCTGGGTCGGGTACGATGTTTGTTCAATGCTGAACGCAATCGATTTTCGTCCCGTCATACTGGCTGGGGGCAGCGGCACCCGTTTCTGGCCCCGCTCGCGGCGCGCGCGCGCCAAGCAGGTGCTCGCGCTCGACGGCGAGCGCTCAATGATTCAGCAGACCGTGGAGAGGCTTAAACCACTGGCTGCGCTGGAAAAAACCTGGGTGATCACCAATGAATTTCTGGCCCAGGAGATTGCCGACCAATTGCCCGGGTTGCCCACCGCGCAGATCGTGCAGGAACCTGTGGCCCGCAATACCGCTCCGGCGTGCGGGCTCGCGGCCTTTCTGATTGAGCGGCTCAACCCTGCAGCGGTACTGGGCATTTTTCCGTCGGATCACGTGATCGGGGATGAGCCACGCTTCCTGAAGGCTCTGCAAAAAGGCATCGGCGTAGCCGCGGCCGGCGAAAACATGGTGGTGCTGGGCATTGAGCCATCGCGCGCCGAAACCGGCTACGGCTACATTGAAACCGGCGACCTGGCCAAGGACGATACCGCGCTGCACGTGCGCCGCTTTATTGAGAAGCCCAACCAGAACCGCGCCGACGAATTTATTGCCGCGGGCAACTACTATTGGAATTCGGGGATGTTTCTGTGGTCGGCGCGGACGCTGGCCAACGCCGTGCGCGAGCATCTACCCGAAACCGCTCCGCTGTTGGAAACGATCGCCGCTGCCTGGGGCACGAAGCAATTCGACGAAGTCTTCCACGCTTGCTATCCCAAGTGCGAAAACATTTCGGCGGACTACGCGGTGCTGGAACCGCGCTCGGCCAAGGGCGAGCACATTTCAAATCTTTACTGCATTCCGGCGGAGTTCAGCTGGAACGATCTTGGTTCGTGGGCCTCGCTCTACGAGTACCAGGTGGAGACGCGCCTGCGCGGCGACCCTGAAGGCAACGTGGCCGACACCGGCGGCCACATCTCCATCGAAGCCAGCGACAATTACATTTTCAGCCCGAAGAAGTTTGTCGCGCTGGTGGGCGTGGAGAACCTGGTTGTGGTGGACACCGAAGACGCGCTGCTGATTGCGCACCGCGACCACTCGCAGGACGTGGGCAAGATCGTGAAAGAGCTTGGCATCACGGGGCGGAACGAGCTGATCTAAACGTCCGCTGCGATTGCGTACAGATTTGACCGATCATTGGGCTCATTGGAATCCTCGTTGAGTGAGAGGATGGATTATGTGCAGGCTGCTCCTGCCATGTCTAGCTGGTTTGCCGATTGTTCTCGTCGCAGGCTGCGGCGGCTCGGTTGGCACAATTACCGGAAATAGCAATCAAGAAACGAATCCGCTCCCCTCAGGGAACTGGACGGTTGCTGCGACTTCTAACGTCACTGATGCGACCTACGTACTCGGCGGTTCCATGTCGAATTCCAACGGTTCCATTACAGCGACCCTTCATCTGGTCCCGGGTGAGTCAGGCTGTCTCCCATCCGGACAAGAGATTTCGTTCACCGGAACCGTCACGGCCAGTGGCGTTATCTCGCTGACCAGCGCTCCGTTCGACAACCAAACCATTTCAGTGGCGGCGAATACACCCGGCGGTGGGCTCCTGACCGGAACGTACAAAATTGCGGGCGGGTGCGCGGCGGGAGACAACGGCGGCGTGCTCGGGTGGGTCGAGCCCTCGTATACAGGAACGTATGCGGGGACTTTTCAGCCGGCGTCGGGAAATCCCGTGGGCGTGAGCATGAACATCGTCCAGTCCGTCGGGAACAGCGATGGCGAGTACAATTTGACCGGCTCAGCGCAGTTCACCGGCTCCCCGTGCTTCACCACGGGAACGATCACATCGAGTACGGTGTTTGGAGAATATGTGCAAGTGACGCTCAGCACCGATAACGGTGGCTCGGTGCAGTTCACTGGAATTGCAGTTGCGGTTCCGCAGGTGGTCACGTTCAGCGGCGCTTATCAAATCACGGCGGGATCGTGCGCGGGCAACTCAGGCAGCGGGAGTGTGAGCTCTTGATGCGGGCGGGCCTACGCGGCCACGACCACCGCGCGACCGGCCGCCTTTAATCCGTCAAGCTCGACTACGATTTCACGCCGCATCGCGGCCGCGCGCAGCGCTGTACAATGCTTGCGTATCTCAGCTTGAACGAATTGACTGAGCGGGGTGGAATATGCCCGAAACCATTGATTGGCCGATGCGCGGCAAACGCCGCAGCTCGCGCTGGGTTCTGTATCTTCTGATTGCCGCGGTTCTGCTCATTTTCATCGGCGGCCGCACCGCCATCTCCTACTGGGTTGACCTTCTGTGGTTCGGCTCGCTGGGTTTTGCGAGCGTGTTCTGGAAGACGTTTGCCCTCGAATGGGGGACTTTCGCAGTCTTTGCGGTGCTGACTTTTCTCATCCTCGGCAGCGCCTTTCTGGCGCTGCGCCACAGCCACGCCGGGGACCTGCCCGACACCCACACCATTTATTTCGGCGGCAGGCCCATCGAGCTTCCGGTAGCGCGCTTCCTGCGCGGTATCGCCGTGATTGCGGCGTTGATCATTTCAGTAGTCACCGGCTTTGCCCTGGAAGCGGATTGGCCCACGCTGGCGCTCTACTGGTACGCGCCTCATACTGCCACCGGCCTTACCGACCCGATTTTCGGCCGGCCACTCGGCTTCTATCTCTTCACGCTGCCCGCCTGGGAGCTGATTGCCGGATGGCTGCTCACCCTGGCGGTGATCATTTGCATTCTGGCGGCGCTGTTTCTGGTTGCGGCCGGCGGCGGCCGCGCGCTGAATGGCGGTTTTCGCAGCGGCGCCCTGCCCTGGCGCGGCGCCTGCATTGCCGCCGGTTTTCTGTTTGTCACGCTCTCAATTCATGAATATGTAAGCCGGTTCGACCTGCTGTTTGAGCAGCACACGATTTTTGCCGGCGTGAGCTACACGGACGCGCACGTTACTCTGATCGGCATGCTGTTCATCACCTTTGCGCTGGCATTGGGAGCGGTGATGGCATTCGCCGCAGGCGTGCTGCGGCCGCGCGGCCGCTGGCTGCTGGCTGCGATTGTGCCCGCGGCGGCGTGCTACATCGTGGCCGGGATTGCGGGCTGGTATGTGAGCACATTCATTGTGAAACCCAACCAGCTGGACCGCGAAAAGCCCTATATCACTTACAACATCGCCATGACGCGTGAGGCGTACGGGCTCGATCGCTTCCAGCAGCGCGAGTTTCCTGCCGAGACTACTGTGGCCGCAGCCGATCCGGCTCACAACCAGGCCACGCTTGAAAACATCCGCTTGTGGGATGTGACTGCTCTGCAGGACACGCTACGCCAGGTGCAGGAGATTCGCACTTACTACGACTTCCCCGGCATCGACATCGATCGCTACCAGATTAACGGCTCGCTGCGCCAGGTGATGCTGGCGGTCCGCGAGCTGAACGTGGACAAGCTGCCGGAGAGCGGGCGCAACTGGATCAACGACAAGCTAATTTACACGCACGGCTACGGCATCACCATGAATCCGGTGAATGGATTCACATCGGAGGGACTGCCCACGCTCTACCTCTCGAACATGCCGGTGCAGAGCACGGTTCCCAGCCTCGACGTGACGCGCCCCGAGATCTATTTTGGCGAAATGACCAACACCGACGTCTACGTGAAGACGCACCAGAAGGAGTTCAACTATCCACAGGGGCAGAGCGACAATTACTCGACGTACGACGGCACGGGCGGCATCGTGATGGGCGGGTTTATGCGCCGCGCACTGCTGGCTTTCGATCGCGGCGACCTGACCAAGGTGCCCTTCAGCGACGACATTAGTGCCGACAGCCGCTTGCTGATGCGGCGCACAGTGCGCGAGCGCGCGGCGGCGCTGGCGCCATTTCTTATCTTCGACAATGATCCCTACATCGTGGTCAGCGACGATGGCCGCCTTTCCTGGATCATTGACGGCTTCACTTCTTCGGCCACTTATCCCTACTCGGCGCAGAGCGATTTGGGCGGCCAGGCAGTGAATTACATGCGCAACAGCGTGAAGGCTGTGGTGGATGCTTATAACGGCTCAGTCACTTTTTATGTTTTCGACGATGCCGACCCCATTCTCGCCGCCTGGCGCGGCATCTACCCGGGATTGTTCAAGGACGCATCGGCCATGCCGACAGCGCTGCGCGCGCACGTTCGCTATCCAGAATTGCTGCTCAGCCTGCAGGCCGACGTGTACGGGCTTTACCATATGACCGACCCCGAGGTCTTCTACAATCGCGAAGACCAGTGGACCGTGGCCGCACAAAATGGCTCGAGCCAGAGCGGCGATCAGTCGGTGCAGCCCATGCGCCCGAACTTTGTGCTCATGACGATACCAGGTGAGGCCAGCGGGTTGGAATTCGTTGAGATTCTGCCCTTCACTCCGATCAACCGCAACAATATGATCGGGTGGATTGCGGCGCGCAGCGACGGGGCACATTACGGCTCCGCCGTGGTCTTCGATTTTCCCAAGACCCGTCTCGTCGATGGACCCCAGCAGATCGAAGCGCGCATCGATCAGAATGCGCAGCTCTCGGCGCAACTGACTTTGTGGAACCAGCAGGGCTCGCACGTGATCCGCGGCAACCTGCTGGTGATTCCATGCGGCCAGGCGCTGCTCTATGCGGAGCCCATCTATCTGCAGGCTGAGCGGAGCCCCATGCCGGAGCTGAGGCTGGTGGTGCTGGCGCTGCAGGACCGGCTGGCCTACGGACCGAACTTTGAGGCTGCGCTGAGCTCGCTGTTCGGATCGGAAGCGCCGTCGATTACGGTGGCGGAGCCGGGGCAGCCTGCACCTGCGGCCGCTGCGGCGGGCGCCAAGCAGCCGGCGCAGGATTTGAGCGCGCTCATCCATCAAGCCAACAGCGACTTTGCCGACTATGAGCGCCTGACTTCGGAGGGCAAACTGGCCGAGGCCGGACAAAAACTCGCCGATCTGAAGAATGTGCTGGGAGAGTTGAGCGCGCACGCGAAGTAGCTCTGCGGAGACAGTCGATGCCTCGTTTTGCCGCCAATTTGACGATGATGTACAACGAGCACGGTTTTCTCGACCGCTTTGCCGCCGCGGCGCGTGACGGCTTCACGGCGGTCGAGTACCTTTTCCCGTACGAGCACCCGGCGGCCACGCTGGCCGCGAAGCTCAAAGAGAACGGGGTGCGCCAGGTGCTGTTCAACTCGCCAGCCGGCGACTGGAAGGCCGGCGAGCGCGGCGTCGCGGCTGTGCCAGGGCGCGAAAAAGAGTTTCGCGATGGGTTTCTGAAGGCTTTGGAGTATGCGCTGGTGTTGCAATGCCCGCGCGTTCATGCCATGGCCGGGCTCTCGCAGCCGGGTGTGGATCGCGCGCACCTGCTTGGGGTCTACACCGAAAATCTTGCCTGGGCGGCGGAGCAGGCGCGGGTTGCCGGCGTCGAAGTGCTCATCGAGCCCATCGCGCAGCGCAACGTTCCCGGATTTTTTTTGAACCGGCAGGAGGAGGCGCACGCCATCGCTGCGGAGATCGGCGCGCCCAACCTGAAAATTCTCATGGATCTTTTTCATTGCCAGGTGGAGGAAGGCGATCTTGCCGTCAGGATTCGCAAGTACCTGGCCGATCGGAAAAAGACGCGAGTGGGCCATTTCCAGGTTGCCGGCGTTCCCGAGCGGCACGAACCCGACACCGGCGAGGTGAACTACGCATATCTGTTCGATGTGATCGATTCGCTCGGGTACGAGGGCTGGATTGGCTGCGAGTACACGCCGGCCGCGGGGACGTCGCAGGGGTTGGGGTGGTTCAAGGAGTGGAAGGGCACAGCGATGTAGCCCATCAGGATTCGTGCTATCCCAGCTCCCAGAATCGGGACCTGGGGCGCCCTTGTTCAGTGGTTGAACCTAAGTCCCTAACGCGGAAAAATGCAGCTCCTACTTCGCGACGTCAAACGTGAACGTCGTGGTGGAGTGCATAGTTTGGCCGGGCTTCAACTCCGTACTGGGAAAGCTGGGGTGGTTCGGCGAGTCGGGGAAATGCTGCGTTTCAAGGCAAAATCCCCAGTGCTTCTCGTACTTGATGCCGTGCCTGCCGGTAAAAGTTCCGTCGAGGAAGTTGCCGGAGTAAAACTGTACGCCGGGCTCGGTCGTCTCCACGGTCAGCTTGCGTCCGCTTCCGGGATCGGTGGCGATGGCTGCCAGGCGCAGCGTTCCGGGCTTGCCGTTGACCACAAAATTGAAATCGTATCCGCCGGCGCGTTTCATCTGCTCGGTGTCGGAATCGATGCGCGCGCCGATGACTTCGGGCTTGCGGAAGTCCAGTGGCGTGCCAGCAACTTGCGCGAGCTCACCGGTTGGAATGAGCGTCGCGTCAACCGGCGTGAAGCGGTCGGCATTGATCTCGATGCGCTCGTCGAGAATGTCGCCCTGGTCGTCGCCATGGAGATTCCAATAGGTGTGGTTGGTCAGGTTCACAATGGTCGGCTTGTCGGTGGTGGCCGAATAGTCGATGCGCAGCGTGTTGCCTTTGAGCGTGTAGCGCACCTTTGCGGTCAGCTTGCCTGGAAATCCCATGTCGCCGTCGGGGCTGACGAGCGTGAACTCCACGCCGTCGGGCACTTCCTGCGCACCCCACACGTACGAGTCAAAGCCTACCGGCCCACCATGCAGCGCGTTGGGGCCGTTGTTCACCGGAATCTGGTAGGTCTTCCCGCCAATCGTGAACTGGCCCTTGGCGATGCGATTGCCGTAGCGGCCCACGACGGCGCCGATATACGGATTGGGCTTAATGAGATATGTGTCCAGTGAGTCGTAGCCCAGTGCAACGTCGGCCATTTTGCCCGTGCGATCGGGGGCTCTGACGCTCACCAGGTGCGCTCCATACGCCGTCACCCTGACCTCGATCTGGCCGCTGGTGAGCGTGTAGATGGCTACGGCCTTTCCGTCTGCGGTGTGACCCCAAATCGACATCTTCGTCTCCCCCTGCGCGATGGATGTAATCGACATCGCCGTTCCCATCAAAGTTACGAGTAAAGCTGATGATTTCACGATTTACCCCTTTTGCCAGACAGTTCACGCCGGCAGGGCGCTCGCCTTTCGCGGCCGGCTCGGGATTTGAGTGGCCACAATTGTCGCGATTTTGTTCCTTGGAAACTATAACTGATGGGGCGGGGACTGTGACGGGGGTTGGCAAGCCGGCGGATTGAACAGCCTCAGGTTCATTGATCCTTCTCGAGCGCGGCCAAATCGCGCGATGCATCGCGGAGCTTATGGCGAGTGGTGGCAAGCCGGTAATTCATCTCTCCGGTGAAAGGGGAGTCTGTTTTCTCCGACGCAGCCAGCCTCAGCAAGCGGTGTTCTTCAATCTTGAGGAGATCAATCTCGCGCCTCAGGGCTTCGATTTCCGCTTGTCGCTGATCATCCATAAAGCTCGCTGCGGCGCGTGAGCACGCTTTAGTAAATCCGGCTGGCGATGACCTGGGTTCCTGTGGCGTTGGACTCGATGCTGGTTGAGCGGAGCAGCACTTCGAAGTTGCGCAGAGAGCCGTCAGGGCGCGTGGCGCGCTTGAGGATGGGGTCGATGGCTGAGGGGTGCAGCAGCATCTCGGCCGCGGCCTGGGTTCCGGCGACATCCAGTCCTTCTAAAACCAGCAGGTGCCCGTTACCGCTCAGGTTGGGCAAGAAGGCGATGAGCGCGAACGTTTCATGCGACGGCTCGTTCCAGTGACTTGCATAGCTGGCCGCTTCGCCGGGCTGCGGCGTGAGATTGATGATCTCGGCGCCGCTCATGCCGGGCCGATAGGCGATGCGGAAATTGGCGTTGGATTCGGCCATCGCGGCCCAGGGATTGCTCCCTACCGAGCCGATGATAACGGCATTGGCGTTCTTCAGGTCGTCGAGCCTGAGATCGCGCGGGAAGCGGATGAAGACACGCTGCGGATCGTCCTCTGCCAGGTGGGCAAAGGCAGCCGCAATCTGGAGATCGACGAACGGCGTGAGCTGCTGCGTGCGCAGATCCTGGGCGCTGTGCGAGTCCACGCCCGCGAGGGGCAGTTTCTCGTAGTTACCCGCAATGTAGTCAGCCAGCGGCACAGGGCGACGCGAAAGATCCTCGAGCAGGTTGAAACCCGCGTCGGAAGGCACAATGTAACTGTTTGCCGAGCCGCCAAACAAGGCTGCCCATAGAACCCGCGCCGGCTCCTGTGGCGGATGCGGAGCTGTTGCGCGTGTGGCTGCATACCAGGTAACGCCAACCAGAGCGGCGCTATATGGCACAACCAGCAATGCGGCCAGCAAATTGGGGATCCATTTGGCCCGGCGCGCCACTGCGGGCTCGGCGCCACGGGCGCGCAACGGCGTCGCCTGGGCCAAGCTGTGCGCGTTGGCCGCGTTTCCAGCGGCATCGTCCGTTTCGCGTTTGTCGCCCGCCGGAACAAACACCGGGACATAGCCGCCTACGGGAATGTCGATCCGCACCGGCTCGGCGCTTCCCTCGCCGGCAAAGTGCTCTGCCAGCCGCTTGCGCAACTGGCGCGCGTAGCTGCGCACAATATTGTCTTCAAGCGTGCGATAGTCGGCCGGCCGTTCGAAAACCTGTACTCCGATCTGGTGCTCGTTAATCTCGTCCCCGCGCCCTTCCAGAGTCTCAGCCACGACAAACAGCAGAAACTTTGAAAGCAGCGGGGATCGAGCAAAGTGCGGCCCTGCAACCACGCGCTGCGCCAATTCCCAGTGCGGATCGTGGTGCAGGCCGGGAAGCGCTGCTTCTTCCTGAGGCGGCTTGGGTTTGGGTTGGATGGCGGCAATGTGTTCCATCAGGCTCATCTCCAGGCAGCCATGCGGGTGCGGCATGCAGCTTTTGTTCGCGCGGCAACGCGATGGCGCGCAACCTCACCTGGGTTCGTTTTATCCGGCTACCGTGAAACCACAGCCAAAAAAGGCGAATTCCAATTGCTCAAGACCAATGGGGAACTGTTCTAACGACCTCCGCGGAAATCTGCTCCTTCCGCGATGCCACTTCTGGTCTATCTGGGTTCTTGTCTCCGGGTTGGCGATCAAATTTTACTCCCTGTGGACCAGCCGCAGCACCGATAACGCGCGCCAGCGCAGCCCAAAAACCTCGCGTCCGGTCGAACATTGTCCACAGTTTACCAACAATTCAAATGGGGAAACAACCCTTTTCTGTTCAAGCAGTTTCGCTATTTTGTCACTAGTGTATACACGGGCGCTCACGTCGGGTAAACACTCCCGTATTGATTGGAAGTGCAATATTGTTTCGCTGCTCGCAAAAAGCGAGTCAATGCAAACGTGTGAAAAACCTTTAAATGGAGGTAACAGGACGTTCATGACAATCAAGTTACGCTTCAGAATCGCGGGACCATGGTTCACCGTCCTGAGCCTGCTGCTGGCTCTGTGCATTCCAGGCCGGTTAACGGCCCAGCTGGATCGAGGCGAGATCACCGGGACGGTCGAGGACCCGTCTGGCGCAGTGGTGCAAAAAGCCTCAATCCTGATCACCAATGACAGTACCGGCGCAAAAACCACGACCCAATCCACGGCTACCGGCACTTACGTATTCGCTGACATCTTGCCTGGCTCTTATACGCTTGAGGCCCAGGCGGGGGGATTTGAAAAGTATGTGGTGCACCAGGTGATCGTGCAGGTGCAACAGGTGCTTACCATCGATATCCACCTGGCCACCGGCAGCGTACAGCAGAGCGTCACGGTGACTGCCTCGGCCCCGCTGCTGGAGGCGGAGAGCGCACAGGTCGGCCAGACGGTTGCAAATCAGTTGGTCAATGACATGCCGCTAGCCACCCGCGACTGGGGCTCGCTGGCGCAACTTTCGGCCGGCGTCAATACCGATGCGACCGGAACCGGTTCTGGCGGGAACGGCACCGCCGACGCAGGGAGCTCTGAGTCTGCTTATTTCAGGGTGAATGGCGTCGACGAATGGCAAAACGACTTCCGCCTCGACGGGATCAACGACAATATCGAAATCTATGGCGGCAACTATACGGGGACCAACGCCGCGATCGTGCCGCCGCCTGACGCCATCCAGGAATTCACGCTGCAGAGCGGCGATTTCAGTGCCGAATTCGGGCACTCCACTGGCGGCATTATCAACGCAGCCATCAAATCGGGCACCAATCAGGTGCACGGCGACCTGTGGGAGTACGTGCGCAACAACGATTTGAACGCGAATTATTTCTTTAACACGACTGGCTGCCCCGCCGCGTGCAAGGCCAACCCCGTTCCTTCGTATCATCAGAATCTGTTCGGTTTCACTGCCGGCGGCCCGGTGGTGATTCCGCACGTCGTTGAAGGCAAAAACAAGCTGTTCTGGTTCGCCGATTACCAGGGCGGCCGCTACGTGTTGCCGGAGCCGGACGGAAATTTAACCGTGCCCAGTAAAGGCATGGTCAGCAGCGGCTTTACGAATCTCGAGGACAACATTACCTACAACTACTCGAACTCCTGCGGCGCGGCGGGCGGCGGCGGCTGCCACACCGACGCCCTGGGCCGTTCCTTTTCTACCGGCACCATCATGGATCCGGCTTCAACCCGGCAGCTTTCCGCCACCGGATACGATGCGGTGACCGGACTGACGGGAACCGCGAATGCTTATGTCCGCGATCCCTTCTACAACTGCACGGCAGCCGGCGGTTGCACCAGTTTCGTTGGGTTGACCACGACCGATTTCACGCAGGACGCCGGCGGCGTGCCGCTCTCTGCTCTCAACGTCATCCCCACGAGCCGCGAGGATCCAAACGCGGTCAAGATTCTAGGCCTGTATCCGGGGGCGACAGCCTCGGGCCTGGCCAATGATTTCCAGGGCTACGTTCCCACCGAGGGCAAAAACACCAATACCTACGACATCCGCATCGACTACAACATCAGCCCCAAGAACGTTCTGTTCGGCGTCTACGACCGGAGCTATCTTACGGCCCACGTACCCTCGTATTTCCCCGGGGTGGGGGCGGGCGATAGCGGCGGACGCGTGGACCAACTGCCGGCCTATGCATGGGCGGTGGGCTACACGCGCATCCTTACTCCTACGCTCACCAACGAAATGCACGTAGGCATGGTGCACAGCGACAAGCTGCAGGTATCTGTCTGGGGCGATGACTTCGGAAGCTCAGCCTGTTCGGGAACGGTGGCTCCGGGGCCGGGTACATGCAATATTCCGCTGGAGTACGGCATCCAGGGCGTCCCGCAGGTGGCCGGCAATGGAGGCTTACCCGTCATCTCCATTGGCAACCTGAGGGCACTGGGCGTCGGCAACTACTCGCCCACGCTGCAGTATGTATGGAGCCTGGAGGGCGTGGATGCGGTGACCAAGGTGTGGCGCAACCACGCCTTCAAGACCGGAATCCAGGTAGACGACCTGGAAGCCAACATCTCGCAGCCGCCGCAAGGCCGTGGCGACATGAGCTTCAACGGCCAGTACACCGACATTTCAAACAAGAGCACAGGGTTGAACGGCATCGGCGATCTGCTGGTGGTGCCGATGGCCTACGAATACGGTGTGGGAACCGGCGTTAACCTGGTGGGGGGCCAGAACGGCTTTTCCGCCTCGAACATTCCTGTCACCGACGACCATCGCTGGTACATCGGCGCCTACTTCCAGGACGACTGGAAGTTCAGTCCGAAGCTGACCATGAACCTGGGCCTGCGCTGGGATCTGTTCACGCCCTACAACGAAACCCGCGGATACCAGTCGAACTTCCTTCCCGTGGGCGGGAATGGACCCACCGCATCCTTCCTGATTCCCAACCAAGGGTGCTCGACACCGCGCGCGACCATCTTCAATACCGTCGCAGCCCTCAGCAATATCAACATTCAATGCTCTGGAAACTCCTCGCTGGGCGACGCCCAAAAGGTCAACTTTGCGCCGCGCGTGGGGTTTGCATACAAAATCAGGCCAACGCTGGTGATGCGCGGAGGCTTCGGGACAGCCTACGGCGCGCTGGGCAACCTGGGTTACGGCGGCACGCTGGGACTGAACTACCCCTTCGGCTACACGCAGACCATCCCCTCACCTGACTCCAATCACCCGCTGCTCGCTGGTACTTCGAACATGCCGGCGACCCTGGAAAATACCTTCAATAATTTCAATTTCGACAATCCGACGGTGCTGCAAAGCCCGACACCGTACTCAACGACACCGGTTTCTTGCGCCACCCTGCCCCTCAGCAGTTGCGTGGGAGGCCAGTACATTGGTAGCGACTATCTCGGCGCGACTCTCAACGGCCGCCAGTACAACTTCCACACTCCAATGGTCCAAACAGAGAACTTCACGGTGGAGGATCAGTTCACGAGCCACGATGCGCTTCAGGTGGGATATGTCGGCACCCAGGGCCGTCACCTGGATATTCTGGGGACCTCGAACCAAGACTCCGTGATTTTGCCCCCCGGCACCAACACCCAGCTTTATGTCCCGTACCCGTACATGGCGCGGGGCGGCACATACGAAACCACCAATACCGACACCAACTACAACTCCATGCAGGCAACGTACCAGCACCAGTTGAGCGCCGGGCTTTTGGTGCTGGCCAACTACACCTTGTCGCGGTGCACCGGCGACTATCACGCGGCACAGAACTCCGAGTTCAACTCAGGTTATCGCGCCCAGTGGCTGGCCGGTTTCGGTGTCAAAGGCGATAGCGGCCTGTGCGATGCAGACGCCACCGAACTGTGGCACGGCGCTGTCACCTACGACCTGCCCGTTGGCCGCGGGCGCGAGTTTGGGACCGCCATGCCCAAAGCTGCCGATCTTCTGGTTGGGGGATGGGAGTTGGGCGGCTTCTACACCTACCAAAGCGGGCAGCCGTTCACAGTCGCCAACACCTCCACCAGCCCCACTGGATGCCCTGTCGCCACGACGGCCGACTTCGCTTGCTCCGCCAACGTAGTGCCTGGCCAGGACAAATATGCCGGCCCGCACAACTTTACGCAATGGCTCAACCCCAGCGCGTTCAGCCCGCCGCCCACGGCAACCCAGGTGGGACAGGTGGATTTCTCACCGCTGGGCACCAGCGGCATCGAGCAGGCGCGCGGACCGCACTACACCAATCTGGATTCGGCGATATTCAAGAACTTCAACTTCAACGAGTCGACGTATCTGCAGTTCCGCGCCGATGCCTTTAACCTGACCAACACGCCACCCTTCGTGCAGCCGCAACAGTTGAACTTCCAGGCCGGCAGCTTCAGCAACATCGGGGCTACGAAGAACAGCAACCAGAACTTTGGCGCGCGCACGCTGCAGCTGGCGCTCAAAATGTATTTCTAAGACACGGGCCTCCTGTAACGCGTGTCTTAGCTTATCCCGCATCCGGCGCAGGTCACCGCTACGGATGCGGGTATTTCTTTGTTTGACTGCGGGCCTGCTGGTATCTGCGTGAGATGTCAGATTTGGCCGCGAAAAGCCCGCGGCTAAAGCCGCGCGGGTTTCTCGTGCGGAATTCAGCAGCCTAAAGGCTGCTGCTCCCTCCGATTTACGGCGCCGGATGTGCCAGGG
>JASHYS010000259.1 GCA_030042915.1 Acidobacteriaceae bacterium | reverse complement strand
CCGGCGCCGGATCTGTCTCCGCATCCACAGTGGTCGGAAATGCATCGCTGGCGACACTGACCATCACGCAGGCCGGCACCATCACCATCGACGCCAACCAGGCCGCGGACCAGGACTACGCGGCTGCCACCGAGGTGCAGCAGACCATCATCGCCAACCCGGCAGCGCAGACCATCACCTTCATCCCGCCCACCGCGCCCATCCACTTCATCGCGGCATCGTCGGGTGTCGCGGGCGGCATCACCGTTCCCGTCTCGGCCATCGGCGGCGGATCCGACAATCCCATCGTCTTCACCGTCGATAAAGCCAGCACCATGACAGGAAGCTTTGGCACCAGCACGGTCAGCGGAGCCACCTCTACGGCTACGCTCACCATTCCACTTCAGGGCAGCGTCACTTCCGGCAGCATCGTCATTGACGCCACGCAGCCCGCCAGCACCGATTACGCGGCAGTCACGGTCGCGCCTCTGGGAACGATCACCATCCTCGCGCCGCTGCCCACGCAGCTCATCACCTTCAACAATCCGGGTACTCAGGTCGTGGGCACGCCGCTTACGCTGGGAGCCACAGCCAGCTCCGGCCTCGCAGTCAGCTACGTCTCCACCACCACCTCGGTGTGCTCGGTCTCAAGCTCGTCAGTCACTTTCGCCTCCAGCATTGCCACTGCCAGCACCTGCACCCTGGTGGCTTCGCAGCCCGGCGACAACATTAACTGGGCCGCAGCTCCATCGGTCACGCAGAGCTTTACCGTCAATCCCAAGGGGCAAAGCCCGAATGTCAACCTCAGCCTCTCGCTCAATGCGTTGACCATCGAGGCGGGAACCGTCGGCTTGACCCAGTTGACCGTCACCTCGCAGAACAACTTCACAGGCGCCTTGGCGTTGGCCTGCACCGGTTTGCCGGCCGGCTATGGTTGCACATTCAATCCCAACAACGCCACCATCACTGAAGACGGCACCTTCACCTCGACTCTTACCATTGCTCCGCCCGCGACCGTTTTGGTCACTCGACCCGACACGCGGCCGCTCATCCCCGTCACTGCATTGGCGGTCGTGCTCTGCTTCTTCGGCTTCAGAAAGCGCAGCAAGCTGCAGTCTCTGCTGCTCTTGGCTTTCGTTGTCGGAGCTCTGGCAGTGTGCTCGGCCTGCGGCGGCTCCAAGGGTCCTGCACCAAGCGTCCCTGGAATACCCAGTTCTCCAAGCACCGTCACATCCACCGCTACCGTCACGGTTTCGGCGTCAGGAGGAATGGCCGGAGCCTCAGGCACAGTCTCGCAGACGGCCACAATTCAAGTCACCGTCCAGTAGGACACGTCAACCGCGGGACCCAACCGCTTCGCTCGTTGGGGTGAAAATTGAGCCTCCGTAACCTTCGGGCCTCTCCAAACATCATGTGGAGAGGCCCGATCCTTTCTCCCCTGCTGCTTGCTCGCGTCTCCTGCGCCTCACCTGTCGGCTAAGTTAAGATCACTTTGCGGAAAATAGTGGCCCAAAGGCGGCACAGGTGAGAGCTGAAACTTCTGTCTGCGTCTTGCTTCTCCTCACAGCATCCGCTCTGCCGTGCCAACCCGCCGCCCAGGTCAAGGTCTGGCAGGGCTCCATCGTGCTGCCCACTTACCAGGAAGCCGCGCCCGACCCCAACCCGCCCTTCGACGCTTACGCGCCCTCTCTCCGTTTCAACTATCCCTACACGCTCCGGACGCATCTCACCGGCATCAAAGCCGCCCACGCCTGGCGAGCCGTTTTTCTTGAAAACGAATACCTCAAGTGCTCCATCCTGCCCGATCTCGGCGGCCACATCTACACCTGCATCGACAAAATCAGCGGCCAGCCCATGTTCTACGCCAATCCGTCCATTAAGAAAGCGCAAATCGGCTATCGCGGAGCCTGGGCGGCCTTTGGGGTTGAGTTCAATTTCCCCGTATCGCACAACTGGGTCTCGCTTTCCCCGGTCGACTTCGCCTGCGCGTCCCATCCCGACGGAAGCGCTTCAGTTTGGATCGGCAACATTGACCGCGTCTACGGCATGCAGTGGCAGGTGGAGCTCGTTATGCACCCCGGCTCTACCCTCCTCGAGCAACGCACCACGCTCTCCAACCCCAGCGACGTCCGCCACCGCTACTATTGGTGGAACAACGCAGGCGTCCAGGTCTGGGACGATTCGCGCATCGACTATCCCATGCGCTTCGTCGCTTCCCACGGATTTACGCATGTCTATCCCTGGCCCGTCGGCCCTCAAGGCGATCGCGACCTGAGCCTCATTCACGATCAGACGCTCGGCCCCGTTTCCTACTTCGCGCACGCCACCCGCGAGCCCTTCATGGGCGTTTGGAATCCCCACACGCAAACCGGAACCGTTCACTTCGCTGAGATCCAGGACGTGCCGGCAAAGAAAATCTGGTCCTGGGGCGTCGATCCCGCCGGTCTGCATTGGCACACCCTCCTCTCTGACAACGACAGCGCATATGTCGAAGTCCAGGCAGGCCTGTTTCGCAATCAGGAAACCTACGCGTTCCTCGATCCCGGCCAGTCACTCCACTTCACTGAGTACTGGATGCCCATCCGCGCCATCGGCGGAATCTCGCGCGCCAACAAAATCGGAGTGATGCACTTCAACCATCGCCAATCCGATGTATCCGTGGCCTTGAATGTCAACCAGCACCTTCACGCAGCGCGCATCGTGCTCACGCGCGACGGCGCCGTTCTGTTTAGCGGAATCGCCGATCTCGCTCCCGAAAAAACCTGGTCCCGCGTCGTCCCCGGACCCGAGACTGCGGGCAAGCTCACCTTTGAGCTGCGCTCCAGCTCCGGTCAGCTCCTGCTCGCACAAACTGAGGGCCAGTACGACTGGGATCCGGAATCCTCCGTCACCACCGGCCCCCAACCTTCACTGCATCCGCCTGCACCTGAGAGCCGATCCGAAGACGATTGGCTCGAGATCGGCCGCAACGAAGAACTGAACGGCGCTTCCTTGCTCGCGCTTTCCACTTACCGACAGGGTCTCGATCACTATCCGCTCAGCCAGTCGCTCGCTATCGCCGCCGGCCGATTGTCGGCATCGCTTCAGCAGTACGACGATGCTGCGCGCCTGCTCCGCCGCGCCCACATGCGCGACACGCCCAACTCCGAAATCGCTTACTACCTCGGAATCGCCGAAGAAGGCTTGGACGATCTGCACGCCGCTCACGCCTCCTACGAAATCGCCTATCGCCAGGCCAGTTTCCGCGCCCCCGCCGCCATTCTCCTCGGCGAGATGGACGCCCGCCAGGGCGACCTCGAAGGCGCCGTCATCCTGCTCCGCGCCGCACTCGCGGCTCAGCCCTCCAACTCGCGAGCCGCCGAAGAATTGGAAGCCGTCGTCC
>JASHYS010000022.1 GCA_030042915.1 Acidobacteriaceae bacterium | reverse complement strand
GTCGGCTTCGGACCCGGTCCTGACAAGCGACGGACGCGTTCCGTTCTCGCGCTGCTCCCAGCTCATGGGTTTGATCGGCTTGTTGGGAAAACCGCATTGTGCGACCACCGCGGGCGCTGCAGCAAGGGCAAGCGCCGCTGCGCCGCCGCACCCCACCAACGTCTTCCATAACTTCGAACTCATACATCCTCCTCGGTCGGGGAAATTGCCGAACCTACCCGCAGCTAACCTTTCTTCAGGTTTCCAAGGCAATGCAGCCGGGGTAAATCCGCGGGTAAAGTTGTGGTGAACCGCCAACATGTTTGAAATTAGCCGCTTCCGTGACATACTCTGAGCATTCCCCTCTTGCGGAGAGGTCCCTTGGCCGTCGCATCGCCCGGCTCTGTCCTCCAATTCGGCGAGTTCGAGCTTGACTGCGGCAGTTTCGAGCTGCGCCGCAATGGGCAGCCTCAGCGCATCGAGCGAAAGCCCCTGGAGTTACTCATGCTGCTGGCCTCGCGTCAGGGGCAGCTCGTCTCACGGGCCGAGATTGCCGAGCGGCTCTGGTCGAGCGAGGTCTTTGTCGACACCGAACACGGCATCAACACGGCGATCCGCAAGCTGCGTTACCTGCTGCGCGACGATCCAGACCGCCCGCAATTTATCCAGACCGTCACCGGCATGGGATATCGCTTTGTCGCACCGGTCTCGGGGTCTGCGCCGGCTTCGCCAGTTGCGGCTGCTCCACCTGCTGAAGGAATGCCGCAACCTGCTGCAGCGGGTCCATTTTCCCGGCGGCCAGCTCTGGGCTGGTACGTGGCCGCGGGCGCCTGCCTGCTTGTTGCGCTCGGCGGCCTGGTTTTCTACAGGTGGCGGCATCGCAGGCCGGAGCTCGAGTACACCCAGCTGACGGATTTCACAGATTCCGCTGTCGCCCCTGCGCTCTCGCCCGACGGCAAAATGCTTGCATTCATCCGCGGCGGTACTCCCTTCCTTGGTTCCGACCAGATTTACGTCAAGATGCTCCCAAATGGCGAATCCCGGCGCGTGACCGACGACGACCGGCCGAAATATGGGTTAGCCTTCTCGCCAGACGGGTCTGAGATCGCGTACACCGTGCTGGAGCCTTCCGGGTTTTCCACTTACGAAGTGTCCTCGCTGGGGGGCGAGCCTCAGCTGCTGATGAACAATGCTGCGGGACTGGTTTGGCTTGACCAGCAGCGCGTGCTCTTTTCCGAGATTCGGTCCGGTATCCACATGGGAGTAGTGACGTCGACCACGACACGCTCAAACCTGCGTGAGATTTATTTCCCGGCGCACGAACGCGGCATGGCCCACTACTCATTTCCGTCTCCTGATCGCCGCCAGGCGTTGGTCGTTGAGATGGATGGGACTGGCGCTTGGGCGCCGTGCCGGCTGATTTCTCTGGGGGGCCTGACCCCGCCAAGACAAGTTGGCCCCTCGCATGCCTGCACTTCGGCGGGGTGGTCACCCGACGGCGCCTGGATGTATTTCACTGCCTCAGTTGAGGGACGCAGCCACCTTTGGCGGCAGCATTTTCCTGATGGAGCTCCGCAGCAAATCACGTTTGGGCCTACAGAAGAGGACGGAGTGACGGTGGAACCATCGGGTCATGCGCTGATTACCTCGCTGGGAGTGCATGAGAGAGCCATCTGGGTCCACGACGGGGGAGGCGAACGCCCGCTCTCGTCAGAGGGCGAAGTTGCAGATCAGACCTCTGCGACTTTCAATGAGGACGCGAGCGTGCTCTATTACCTTTTGCGGCGCAGCGAAGGTTCCGGGGCGGAGCTGTGGCGAACGATCGTAAGCTCGGGCCAGAGTGAGCCCGTGTTTGCGGGAATTTCGATGACCGCCTTTGACATCTCGCCCGATGGCAAACAAGTGGTCTACACCACAGCCGCCATGGATGGGCCAACGCAATTGTGGATAGGACCGGTGGACCGAAGCTCACCGGCAACCAGGGTCGACATTGCCGGTGCGCGATCGCCCCATTTCGGCTCGCGCGGCGATATCCTATTCGTAAAAGCGGAAGGCAACGAGAACTTCCTCGAGCAAATTGCGCCCGACGGGTCGCATCTCTCCCGGGTGCTCCCCTATCCCATCGAAGAACTTGGAAGCGTTTCACCCAGCCGGGGGTGGGTCGTGGCTGCCGTCCCTAGGACATCGGCGGAGGATGTTGCCGCAGTCGTGACAATCCCGCTGAACGGCGGAGAAGCGCGACGTCTTTGCGCGGGCTACTGCCAAGCACGATGGTCGACTGACGGCAAATTCCTTTTTGTAACAGTCGAAGGGCCAACGCGCACGAGTCCAGGACGCAGTTTGGCAATTCCTCTCGGACCGGGAGGAAGCCTGCCCGATCTTCCCGCCGGTGGAATCGCGCCCGCGGCCGCGCCGAGCGTGGTTCACGGAGCCGCATCGGTTGCGCGCGGAGAGATTGTTCCAGGCAAAGATCCAGACCACTATGCGTGGGTGAACACCACGGTCCACCGAAACCTCTACCGAATCTCTCTTCGCTAAGAGCTCCCTCGACGAAATCGGAAATGCCGCTCTCCCTTCTGGAGATAACAGGCTAATTCACCGATGAACGCTATTCGCCGTAAACCATCGGCTCGCCGCGGCAGATTCAGATGGCCCTGCACCTGGACTTTTGATGTACTTCTGATCCTGCTTCTGGTTCTCTCACCGAAGGGCGGCCTAATGTGGCCGCCTTTCGTGTCTCTCAACTGCTCACCCCTCCGCCCGAGCCGCAAGCCTCAAACCCGGGATAGCACAAACCTCGACCGTATTTCGTCGGCCCAGCACGAAAAAGGGGTGCCCCGGGTCTCGATTTTGAGACCCGGAATAGCACAAACGGCGCCTTTGTTTTTGCCGTTAGGGTCGGTTGCGATCGTGGGGTAAGCGGAGCGAGGAATCCGCACCTTTGGCGACGTTTGCAGGCCCAAAATCGTAACTTCTGTATTGCCGGTCACTCGCCAACCGTGACTCGCCATGGAAATCGCGGCTCCCTCAGAAGCGAAAGCAGCATTAGGGTTAAATCTCGCGGGCCATGATCTCTACGATCCTAACTCAGCTCTGAACGCAGCTCTCTCCACCTTCAACGCCATAGCAGTGGCGCCGCTCCGGCGTAAGTGATGCCGACACGATTACTGCGTTTGCACACGCGTCATCGTAATGGAAACGTGGTAAACCTGGTCGGTAAACGTCACCGTATTCGGATCATTGAATACGTATGCGTCCATCGTGTCGGCTGGTTTTGCCATCGGCTCTTGCGCGTAATAGCCGCCGTCGGAACCGGTCGGGTGATAGACCGGCATGGTCTTAGGCGACCAGTCCGTCACCGAGAAGATGATGGTGTTAGGGGCGACCAGCCTGTAAGGCCCGGACTGCGTCGTCACAATGGACGATTGCGACAACTGGCTGTATTGCCCATTGGCCTGAATCACGACCGTAACCGTGATTCCGCCGGACACGCCTCGCCATGTGCCCACGAGGCTATTCTGCTGCGCTGCGGCGTCCAACGCACCCAGTGCCAGAACGACTGGAAGAACGAACCTGCACTTGCAGAGGATCAACTCCGCTACGCCTGAGGTGAGAAGCGATCTTCTCATCGCGACCTCCTCGATTTCTCGGGGGGAATGCAACGAGCATATATGCAAACGATGCGTGGGTGTCAACCTTCGCCTGCCAACTGCGGCTCCCACTTAAGGGCACGGGGGGGCGATCTTGAGAAAGCTGAATTTCTTTGACAAGGTGTTCGGCAGTTTCCAGTCTTGCAAGATTGACATTCTCGAAATGGATGTCGTCGTGAGCGGCAGCATGGGCCTCGTTTGCACGATTCAAAGAGTGAATGTCGTACTGAAGACGGGCGATGCGAAAACCCTCATGGTGCGCGAAACGGATTGCTTCGAGCGACGAGACGGCGAGTGGAAATTGATTCATCAACACGCCTCATCGGCTTCGGGGTGGCCACCGCCTAACTTGAACTCGATGACGCACCACTTGTCCGGCCGCTTCGCCGCCCGCCGGGGTGGGTTCTGTCCTATTGCCGATAACACTCCCGGGTGAGCAACTCGGCGATGATGCACTGATCGAGATCCCGCAAGGGGTCGGATGGCAGGTTTACGGCCTCGCTTCAAAGACCAAGTTGAATGGCGTTTGCGCGGCTCGGCGGAATCGCGTGAATCCGGCGTCCATTACAGCGCTTCGAATGCGTTGCTCACCGGCCTGCGCGCCCAGCGCTGCCCCGACCTCCTGTGCTAGGGAGGCGGGGGTACAAAGCATGGTCGAGGCGGAGTAGTAAATCCGGCCCACCGGGTTGTGATTCTCTTCGGGAGCGTCGTTGGCGAAAGGCTCAACGATCATCCATGTTCCGTCAGGCGCGAGCGATGAGAGAACGTGCTTGGCGGCGCCGGTCGGGTCGCCCATATCGTGCAGGCAATCGAAGAACGTCACCAAGTCGTAACGGCCGTTTCCGGGATAACTCTTCGCACTCGCCACTTCGAAGTTAATCTGGTCCAACAACCCGTCGCGCCCGGCAACGTGCCGCGCGTATTCGATCGAGCCGCTGTGATAGTCGAAGCCATAGAATTTCGACTTGGGAAAAGCTTTGGCCATCAACGTCGTCGACGCGCCGTGACCACAGCCAACGTCGGCCACGGCTGCCCCCTTCGTCAGCTTCTCTGTTACCCCTTCGAGAGCCGGCAACCAGCTTGAGAGGAGGTTGTTTTCATAATTGGGACGGAAGAATCGCTCCGTGCCGAAATAAAGATTCGCGTCGTGTTCGTGCCATCCAACCCCCTCGCCGGTACGGAACGCCTGCGTAATCTTTGGCTCGTCTTTGAAACACGACGAGATGATGTGAAACGCTCCAGGCAGATCGAGTGTGGTCAGCGCGAATGCCTGTTCGGGCGGCAATTCAAAGCGCCTTGCCGCGGGGTCGTAGGTGACGAATCCGCTGGCTGCGTTGGCGTTGAGCCACTCGCGCACATAGCGCTCTGACGTATTGGTCTTGGCTGCCAGTTCCGCCGAAGTGAGCGGCCCAGCGCCGGCCATAGCTTTGTAGAGCCCAAGTTTGTCGCCGATGACGACCAGCACTGCGTGCATCGCAGCACCCATGTCTAAGACGGCCTTACCCATGAAGGCGTCGAGTTTTGATGGGTCCATTTGCCTGGGAGTAGCAGCGTCTGCCATTGAGACCTCCTGAATTTTGGGCCCTTCGGGAGGACAAAGGCTAACGCAAATGGAGGCCAGCGGTCAATGATTGATAACGGGGTGAGGCACTCATTAAGAGCGTTCTCGTCGGACGGTCGGCAATCCGGCAATTTGGACGATAACTACTTTAGAATCAAAAAAATTGTCTCGAAAATATGGCCAAAAACAGCAGAAAACGGTTCAAAACGGCGTCGCCGGAGGCCCAAAATCCAACGAAACTCCGCCTCTTGCCCCCTCTCTGGGCCAATTTCGGTTGCAAGCGGCATCGAACGCTCTCCCACGAGCGCGGATTGTATGCCCTCCCTGGAGCTCGCCGTAAAATCGACGCATGCTCGACGTCCCCTGGAACCTACGCGCTCTTCGCCAGGCACTCGCCAAGGGAACCGTGACTCCCGTGGAGCTGGCCGAAGCCGCGCTTGCGCGCGCCAACCGCAACGCCGGCCACAACACGTATCTCTGGCAAGAGGCGCAATGGACGCGCGCTGAAGCCGCACGCGCCCAAGCCATGCCGCGCGGCGAAGGCGGGCCGTTCGGCGACGGCCGTGCGCCGTTGTGGGGCGTGCCCGTCGCAGTGAAGGATTGTTTCGACCTGGCCGGCTCCCCGACGACATGCGGCACACATTTCTATCGCGATCTGAACGGCACGGCCGCGCGCGATTCCTGGCTTGTTGAGCAGCTTCGCGCTGCCGGCGCTGTGATCGTAGGCAAAACGCACCTCCACGCGCTGGCTTACGGAATCACCGGCGAAAATCCGGAATACGGCGACTGTGTGCAGCCGCGCGATGCCGGTGCGCTCACGGGGGGCTCGTCGAGCGGCTCCTCAGCCAGCGTGCAGGAGGGCTCGGCCATAGCCGCCATCGGCACTGACACCGGAGGCTCCATCCGCGTGCCCGCGGCGCTGTGCGGGCTGGCTGGTTACCGTGCTACGCTTGGCCGCGGCGACTGGCGCGGCGGCGCGCATCTGGCCGTTTCGTTCGACACCATGGGCTGGCTCTTCCGCGATCTGCGCGACGCACCCATGCTGGCTGCGCCCTTCGCGCCCGCCCAAAGCCCTGCTCAGGTGCCTTTCAAGCGTTTCGCGTATGTTGCCGACAGTTTTCTCGAAGACTGCGAGCCGGAGGTGGTGGAAAGCTTTCATGGCACGATTCGCGTGCTGCAGACGCTCGGGCTTGAAGGGCAGCCCATCGATCCCGGCTGGTGGGCCGAGGCTTTGAGCATCTTTGCGCCTCTGCAAGCTTCTGAAGCTCGAACGCTCCACGCCTCTCACATCGGCAATGCCGGCTTTCTTCGGCAGGAGCCTTCCATCCGCGATCGCCTGAATTGGGGCGCAAGTGTCACACCCGGCGCGATCGCCGATTTGCGCCGCCGTCACGTCGATTTCTGCGAGCGCATGGACGATCTGTTCGCCGCGCACGAACTGATTCTGCTGCCGTGCGCTCCCGTGGCCCGTCTGGCGGCCGGCGCAGACCACAGCCAGACGCGCAGCCGGCTGCTGCGCTACACCGCGCCGTTCAGCTTGGACGGCGTGCCCGCCGTGGCCATCCCCTGCGCGCACGGCGGCATGCAACTGGCTGCCGCGCGCGAGTGCGATGAGGCGCTGCTGGCGCTCGCCGCGCGCATCGGCGATGAGCAACCGATTGCGGATGGTCGAATGCTATGATCTGAGGCCATGAAACCTGCGCTTCCCCAACCCCTCATCCTATGCAGGCTCGCTCTACTGCTGATCCTGACTGCCGCGCCCGCCATTCGCACCTCCGCTGCACAGCCCGCTCGCACCGATGAAGAGCAAATCCGCGAGCTGCAGCAGAAGTACGTGCTCTCTGTCGACGGCGTTGATGTTGCCCTGGCGTCGCAGATCTGGTCGCACGAACCCGGCGTCACGTTCATACATCCGCTCGGCACCGATCACGGTTTCCAGCAGATCAGCGACGACATTTACCTGGGCATCATGGGCAAATTTTTCTCCACACGCGACCTGGTGATGCACGAGCCGGCCATTCACGTCTACGGCGATACGGCGTGGTCTGAGATGACGTGGACTTTTCACGCAACACGACAGGATGGAACTCCGGTTACGACCGAGGGGCGGGAATCGCAGGTCTATCACAAGGAACATGGCGCCTGGCGGATCGTGCTGGTGCACTATTCGGGCCCGCCCATGAAGATGCCGGGCGCTGCACCAGGATTTTGAGGAGCAGGTCGCCGGTCCGCCGGCAGGGCGAAGAGGCCGGCGTTACGATTCGCTCTTAGAACTGCTTCTCGGTGAGGAACGGCTCGGCCTTGAGCGAGCCGTCGCGCTGCTTCACCAGCATCTGCACCTTGCCCTCGGCGGCATCCAGCTCCTGTTTGCAGGCAGCGGACAGATTCACACCTTCTTCGAAGAGCTTGAGCGAGTCTTCGAGCGCCAAGTCGCCCTTTTCGAGCTGTTCCACAATAGATTCGAGTTTTTTGAGCGATTCCTCAAAGGACGGCATGGCTGTAGATCCATTTTATACGGGTCCACAGAATCATGGATCGTACCCGCGATGCGAGGAGCAGATTGGCTGGCGGCTCGTTCGATGAAATCGCCCCTCGCGCTTATCCGTGGGTAATCTTGAGGATAAGAACCAGG
>JASHYS010000258.1 GCA_030042915.1 Acidobacteriaceae bacterium | reverse complement strand
AAGCGCCTGATTGATCCGGCGCAGTTCAGCCGCGATCCCAACACGTCAGTGGAATTGAGCGATGTGTCGCGCGACGGCACGCTGGTGGCGTACGGCGTGCGCGAGGGCGGCGCCGACGAAACTTCGGTGCACATCTTCAACGTAAAGACCGGCAAGACGCTGGAGGACGAACTGCCTGTCGGGCTGTATGAATCAGTCAACTTCACCGCCGACGGCAAGGGGCTTTTTTACGCGCGCATGGATCGCAAAGGAGAGCTGCTGTACAAGCACGACCTGGGAACGCGCATCGCGCACGACACTCTGCTCTTCGGGCGCGAATTCCGCGGCGAGCCTCTCGGCCCAACCGATCTTTTTCAAGCCCATCTGACCGACGACGGGCACTACATGGTCATCGAGATCCACCGCGGCGTGCCCGCCACAAGGGTCGATATTGTCTATCGCGACATGACTAAGCCCGGTTCGTACTTCGACGTGCTCATCTGGGGCGTGGAGTCGCGCTTTCATCCTATCTACACCAGGGACGCGTGGTACGTGAGGACCGACTACAAAGCCCCCAACGGCTGCATTCTCAAAGCCGATCCGGGCGTCATGCCCGATGTGTGGAAGGCAATTGTGCCCGAAGCCGCGGACGCCATCGCCGGCTTTAACATCGTGGGCAACAAGATCTACGTCAACCGGCTGCACGACGTGAAAACCGAGACATCGGTTTATACGCTCGATGGAAAGCCCGCGGGCGACGTTTCCTACGACGGCATCGGCGCCGCGACCACGCTGGCCGGCCGCACCAGTGATCGATATGGCTTCTACACCTTTGAGTCTTTCATTGTCCCGCCATCGATTTACCGGCTCGACACCACCACCGGCAAGCGGGATCTGTTTGCCCAACCCAAACTCTCTTTTGACAGCAGCCAATACGAGCTCAAGCAGGTATTTTACGCATCGAAAGACGGCGCCAGGATTCCCATGTTCATCGCCAACAAGAAAGGACTCAAGCAGGACGGCTCTGAGCGGCTGTTGATGACCGCATACGGCGGATTCCAGATAAGTGAGCTGCCCCATTGGAGCCCGGCAGTTGCCTGGTGGCTCCAACAAGGCGGATGGTTTGCGCTGCCCAATCTGCGCGGCGGCAGCGAGTATGGCGAACATTGGCACGAACAAGGCATGTTGGGAAGAAAACAGAATGTTTTCGACGATTTCTTTGGGGCGGCCGAGTATCTGATCGCCAACAAATACACCACGCCCGATCGCTTCGCCATCCTGGGCAGATCCAACGGCGGCCTGCTGATGGGCGCTGCCATCACCCAGCGGCCTGATCTGTTTGCCGCGGTCGATTGCGGCTATCCTCTGCTCGACATGCTGCGCTACCAGAAGTTCGAGAAGGGCGCCTACTGGACTACGGAATATGGATCGTCTGACAACGAGAAGCAGTTCCCTTATCTGCTCAAGTACTCGCCGTATCAGAACGTGAAGCCTGGCACAGCCTACCCCGCAGTGCTGTTCTTCACCGGCGCCAGCGACACGCGCGTCGATCCCCTGCATGCGCGCAAGATGACCGCCCTGTTGCAGGCCGATTCAAAAAGCGGCCGGCCGATCCTATTGCACTACAGCGTATCCGGCGGTCACTCGGCCGGCGTAAGCGTCGATCAACGGATTCAGGACGACGCCGACCAGCTCACTTTTCTGTGGACGGAAACAGAACAGCCGGCCCCGCACAAGTAACTTTCGCCCTTCCGTCGGTGCCGCACCGGTACTTAAACGGGAAATCTCCGCGCGTAATCTCATACCGCCCGGTAATCCTCCGATAACAAAAATACGCCACTATCGCGATTCCTGAGTTATTGTGTCCCGGAACCACGGATTTCAAGTCGACGCGACCAACAGGGCGCGTCGACATTGCGATGGCCTCAATGGGGCAAATCTACTCAGGAATCGCCGTAGATGTACGCCCTGGGCGCGCGCTGAAGTTTTGCCGCACGTGCTGCTCACGGGCCCAGCCAGACGGCGAGCTACAAGCCCGCGCAGCAGCTGCCGCAAGCGCCGCCCAGGCCCGGAGAAGTGATGTCGCAAACCGAACTGCAGGCCAGCCCGATCGAATCTCAGCAGGAGGAAGCGAGACTGGCCGCGCTGGTCGAGACGGAAATCCTCGACACCGCGCCCGAGTCGAGTTTCGACGCCATCACGCGCCTGGCTGCCGAATACTTCAAGGCCGACACGGTCCTGCTTGGTTTTGCCGACGAGAGCCGCTTCTGGATCAAGTCGTACTGGGGTGAGCCCGTGCGGGAGCTGCCGCGCAGTCATTCGATTTTTGAGCGCGTACTGGCCGAAGACGGGCCCGTGGTGATCTCGAATATCAACGACGACCCGGATTTCAAGGAGCGCAGGGTGCCGCTGCGGCGGCTGGACCCACTTTCCTTTGCCAGCGCTCCGGTGCGCTCCGCTGAAGGGAAAATCCTGGGCGTGCTCACTGTCTTCTCGTGCCAGCCGCGCCGCCCCATGGTGCTGGCCGAGTTGCGTATGCTCGAGAGCCTGGCCGAAATCGCCGCCAGCCAACTGGAATTGCGAAGGCTGCGCAAGGTATTCCATGGAAATCGTCAGCGCCATGCGCGCAAGTGCGAGCCTGTAACCGGAATCTGGCCGCGCAAGTCTGACCTGCGCCACGCGCTCGAGCACCAGCAATTTGTGCTGTATTTCCAGCCGGAGATCGAGCTGGCCACGCGCAGAATCGTGGGCCTGGAGGCGTTGATCCGCTGGGAGCATCCCGAGCGCGGGTTGATTCCGCCCATGGACTTCATCCCTGCTGCTGAGGAGACCGGATTGATTCTGCCCATCGGCGACTGGGGACTGGCCGAGGCCTGCACCCATATTCAGAAGTGGCGCGCCGAAGATCCGGAGCGTGGTGCGCCGCGCGTCTGCGTCAATCTTTCTGCGCGGCAGTTCGCGCGCGAAGGTCTTGCCGATCATGTCGAAGCTCTGCTCAGCCGCGCGAAAATTCCCAGCCGCCAACTCGGCCTTGAGATGACCGAGTCAAGCCTGATTCCCGATCCGGGCACGGCGCTCGAGGTGCTGGGAAGCTTGCGCCGCCTCGGCGTTTCGCTGCTGATGGACGACTTCGGGACCGGCTACAGCTCGTTGCACCACCTGCACTCCCTGCCCTTCGACGTGCTCAAAGTCGATCGCTCTTTTGTAACGCGCATGACCGAAGGCGAGCAGCCCCTGCAAATTGTGCGCACCATCGTAGAACTGGCGCGCGTGCTGGGCATG
>JASHYS010000257.1 GCA_030042915.1 Acidobacteriaceae bacterium | reverse complement strand
AGGTTCGTAATTCGAAAGCGGGCGGATTCTTCGACCGCCGAAGATCAAACCTCTCCATCCCCATGCGCGGCCGGCCGGAAAGGGTGCGGCTCTTCTCACTTGCTGCTGTGATGGAGCGCGCAGATCGTTGACTCCGGGCCTGCGTACACTTCTTAGCGTGGAATTCATCGGCCATCCCGCAGCTTTTTGAAAAAACTGACTCTGTTCGGGAACAGTGGCACGATCGATTACGTATCTGATCGATATGAACGTCTGGGCGAGCGCACTTTGTCTCGGCCTGGCTTGCGGGATCTTGCACGCCACCGCAGCAAAGAATACAAAAACCGGCGGAACGGCGCTGACGGCGCCACACCAGCGCACCGACAGCCCGGTGCCCCTCATCGAGCAAACGCTGCACCTCTCCGACTTTCCCAACATGCAGCCGCGCGCCGAGTTGCGCAAGCGTCTCGCCGAGGTCTCAGATTTCATACAGAACACGCCCACCGACGGCCAGCCGGCCACAGAAAAGACTGAGGTGTGGCTGGCGCGCACCCGGTCCGCGATTTATTTTGTCTTCATCTGCTTTGACGGCCAACCCAACCTGATTCGCAGTCACCTGGCGCGCCGCGAGAACATTTTGAACGATGACGGCGTGGCCATTTTCCTCGATCCCTTTCGTGACCGGCGCCTGGGCACGGAATTCAGAGTGAACCCTATGGGCGTGCAGGCCGACGCAGCCTGGAGCGAAGCCAACGGGACTGACTACAGCTACGACACGGTGTGGGATTCGGAAGGACGCGTGACCGAAAAGGGTTGGATGGCGCTCATCGCCATTCCCTTTCGCAGCCTCCGTTTTCGCAGCCAGGATTCCGAATGGGGCGCTGTGTTTGCTCGCTTTTTGCCTCGCAACTCCGAAACCGATTGTTGGCCGCGCGTGTCTGCCAGCGTCACCGGCGTCCTGAGTCAGGAAGGCACGTTGCGGGACATTGAGGGCGCGACCGGCTCGCACAATGTGCAAATCGATCCCTACACTCTCGGCCAGAACGAGCGCGCTCTCAACGACGTCGATCCCACCAATCCATTCTTCAGCTCGCGGCACGCTGAAAACACCGCTGGGGGCGAGATCAAGCTCATCCTCAAAGACAGTGTCGTGGTGGATGCGACCGTAAACCCCGACTTCAGCGATGTGGAGTCGGAGCAACCGCAGTTCACCGTCGATCAGCGCTACCCCGTCTACTTTCCCGAGCTGCGGCCTTTCTTTTTGGAGAATGAGAATTATTTCGTCACGCCGGGCACACTGGTGTACACGCGCAATATCGTGCACCCGGAGTACGGAATTCGCCTGACGGGCAAGATGGCGCACACCAATATAGGCCTGTTTGCCACGGACGACCGCCAGCCCGGCGAGGCCTACGCGCCCGGCGACCCGCTCTACCTGAAGCGCGCCACCATCGGCGTGGGCCGCGTCTCCCAGGACCTGGGAAAAGGGTCGAGCCTGGGTGTTATTTACACCGACGAAGAATTCGGGCAGGGCTGGAATCGCATCGGCGGCATCGACTCCACCGTCCGCTTTGACCGGCACTGGACCGCTTACGGCCAGATGGTGGAAAGCTCAACCATGGGCAACCTGGATAGCGGTTCGCCCCCTCCGTATGCCGCCGGCCCGGCAGGCACCGTGCAACTGCAGCGCTCCGGCCACGCCTTCAACATGCAGGAGAGCTACTCCGACATCAGTACCGGCTTTCAAACGCAGCTGGGCTTCGTCCAGTGGTCGAACATTCGCCTCGATCAGAACCACGCGACCTACCAATGGTTTCCCAAGCACAGGTTCTATCAGAGTTGGGGTCTTGAGGAGAGTGTCAATATCGCCTTCAACCACCAGGGCGATCGCGTCTTCCGCTACGCCAACTTCGATCCTTTCTGGCTGCTTCCGCGCAATTTTGTCATTGCTCCCGTCGCCGGTGAAAACTCCGATACGCTCAGTCCGGCCAACTATTCGGAGCTCACGCAGTACCGGAATTTCACCGAGAATCTGGCGGGGCTGGTGCTAAATGGCGCGCCCTGGTCACCATTCAATTTCAGCCTGCGGGGGTTTCGCAGCGGTAACGTGAATTACAACCCAGTTGCAGGCCAGTCGCCTTTCCTGCTCAACGAGGAAACCGTCTCTCTTCTTTTCACTCTGCAGCCCATTCGCCCGCTCACCATTGACAATACCTATCTCCTCGATCGTGATCACGCGGTTTCGAATGGCGCATTCGTCTACGAGGCGCAGACCATGCGCAGCAAGGTGAATTACCAGTTCACGCGCTCCATTTCAGCACGCGTGATTGCCGAATACGACTCCACGCTCGCCAATCCCGCTGAAACCTCGCTGCTGCGCACCAAGCAATTCGCCTCGCAAGCGCTGCTTACCTGGCTGCCGCATCCCGGCACGGCCGTTTATATCGGCTACAGCAACGACCTCCAGAATCTCGACCGCACTTTATGCAACCTGCTGCCAGGCGGCGGCTGCGACCCGAACAATACCACCCCGCCACGCGCCGGCCCCATGCTCAACGACGGCCGCCAGATCTTCATCAAGGCCTCGTACCTTATTCGCTTTTGATGCTGTCAATAACTGGCGCCGACGGCTCGCGTCCGGCAGGCCGATGGGGAGAAAACGCTGCAGGTTGACCCTTCGCACGATATGCTGTCCAAAGAGCACACGGGCCACGAGCCTCGTGCCGGAGCCACGACCATGACGACAGCCTATCTGAATCGCATCGCCACGGCCGTTCCTCCGCACGACATGCACCCGTCTTTTATTCCATTCGGCGAGAGCCTGCTGCCTGAAGGCACGCCGCGTAACTTATTTCGCCGCATGGTGCGCATGGCGGCCATCGAGCACCGCTACACGTTTTTAGAGCCCATCGTAACTGAGGACGGTTCGCTGCGGGACGAGAGTTCGATCTTTGTGCGCGGCCGGTTTCCAAGCACCGCTACGCGCATGCAGGCCTTTGAGCGGTTTGCTCCCCGGCTGGCGCACTGCGCGCTCGACAGGCTCAAGCTGACAGAGCAACAACGGCGCGGCATTACCCACGTGATCGTCACCTCCTGTACCGGCCTTTATGCGCCGGGGCTGGACTACGACGTGGTCGATCATCTCGGACTCGATAGCACCGTGGAGCGCACCATGATCGGCTTCATGGGCTGCTATGCAGCCATCAATGCGCTCAAGATGGCGCGCCACATTGTGCGCTCAGAGCCCGATGCCAAAGTGCTGCTGATGAGTCTGGAACTCTGCTCGCTGCACATGCAGGAGACCGACAGCCTGGATCAGTTGCTGGCGTTCCTGGTCTTTGCCGACGGTTGCGCCGCTTATCTGGTTACCGCGCAGCCCGTGGGCCTGGCACTCGACAGCTTTCTGGCCGTGAATCTCTCCGGGACCAACCACCTGATCACGTGGCGCATCGGCGAGCAGGGCTTCGACATGAAACTCTCGGGCCAGGTTCCCGGCCAGTTGCGGCAGGGTATGGCCGCCGCGGGCGACCAGATTACACATGGAAACGATCCCGCATCGATCGATCTCTGGGCAGTGCATCCTGGCGGCCGCACCATCCTTGATGCCGTAGAGCAGGGCCTGGCACTGAGCCCCGACAAGCTCGCCGATTCGCGTTGCATCCTGTCCAGCTTTGGCAACATGTCGTCGGCGTCGGTGATGTTTGTGCTGGAACGGCTGATGCGGCGCGCGCGCTCGGGCCAGCAGGGCTGCGCCATGTCGTTCGGGCCGGGAGTGACCGCGGAGACGATGCTGTTTCATGCCGTCTGACGCACTCGACTTCAGTTCGCGCGCCCAGCTCACCGAACGCATGGATGGGCC
>JASHYS010000256.1 GCA_030042915.1 Acidobacteriaceae bacterium | reverse complement strand
GCTTCGCGCTTCCGGCGCTTGCACCCGCCGTGATCTCCGTTTCCATCATCCTGGGCGCCTTGCTGCTCGGCAGCCGTTTCGGCATCTGGGCCATGGTCTACGCCACGCTGGCTGGTTCGCTGCTGCACGCTGGCCTGGTGGCGTGGATGATGCAGGCGCGCGGATATCAATTTCGTCTGCGCTGGTATGGCATGAACGAAGCTGTGCGCGAGGTGGCTGGTCAATATGGCCCCGTGCTGCTCAGCGGTGTGGTCTCCTCGGGCGGCCTGCTTGTCGACCAGTCGATGGCCGCCATGCTGCCGTCAGGCAGTGTCTCCGCGCTGGTCTACGCCAATCATTTTGTCAGCGTTGTGATCACGCTGCTGGCAGGCGCGGTATCCACCGCCGTGGTGCCTTATTTTTCGCGCATGGTCGCCTTCCGCGACTGGGCCGGATGCCGCCACAGCCTGCGCACCTGGCTCGGCCTCACCGCCGCCGTCTCTGTGCCCTGTGCCGTTCTGCTCATTGCCATCGCGCGGCCGCTGGTTCGCGTTGCCTTCGAGCATGGCCGGTTCGGCGCGGCCGACACCGCCGTGGTGGCCGCGGTGCTCGCCATGTACGCCATCCAGATTCCGTTTTACGTCGTCAGCCGCGTCGATTACCGCTTCCTGGTCGCCATGCGCCGCACCGACTTGGTTCTTTACTGCGGCATGCTCAACCTCGGCCTCGATGTCGTCCTGAACCTGATTCTGATGCGATGGTTCGGCGTCGCCGGCATCGCACTCGCCACTTCGCTTTGGACGGTCAGCACGTTTTTCTTTTTGCGTTATTGGAGCCACAAGCTCCTCAAACGCGCATCTGCCTTGGAGGCTCTTGAATGATTCCCGTACCGGCCCGATATTTAATTCGCTTTGACGATCTCTGCCCCACGGTTTCTGCCCACCGCTGGCAGCGCTGTCTGAAGCTCATCGAAGAGTTCCGGCTCAAGCCCATCCTGGCCATCGTTCCCGACAATCAGGACCCGGACTTGCAGTATTCGCCGCCGAATCCGAATTTCTGGGAACAGATGCGCGCTCTCCAATCCGCCGGTGCTGCCATCGGCCTGCACGGCTACCATCACCTATGCCAAAGCCACGGCCGCAGCCTGCTCGGGCTGCATCGGCATTCTGAGTTCGCCGGCATACCAGCCGGAATCCAGCGCGCGTGGATCCACGAAGGCCTGCGCATTTTGCGCACCCAGGGGCTCAAGCCCGAAATCTGGGTGGCGCCCCGTCACGGGTTTGACCGGCACACTCTTGGCGCACTCCGCGCCGAGGGAATCTTCCTCGTCTCGGATGGCTTTGCGCGCGTGCCGTTTCTGCGCGCCGGCGTCACCTGGATTCCACAGCAGCTTTGGGCTCCCGCGGAAAGGCCAGAAGGTCTTTGGACCATTTGTATTCACGCCAACACCGTGCACCGGTCGCAGATTGCGGCCTTACGCACATTCTTGGCAAATCATTCGACTCAGTGCACCTCCGTCGATCAGGTTCTGTTAGAGTTTCAGCCCACCACCTTGACCCTTGCCGAGCGCGTTTATGCTTCCATCGCGCTTCGGCGTCGCAAACTTCCCCACGCCATCAGGCGAAGCCGCCGCTTGGCGCGTTCCTGATCGAGCAAATCCGCGTAGAGGCCTTCCCAGCGGTCCACCGCCGCCTCCAGGCTGAAGTGCTCGATGACGTATCTCCGTGCCCGCATTCCCATCGCCCGCCGCTCGCTGGGTGCAGCGTGCACCAACGCGTTCATGGCTGCCGCCAGCCGCCCAGGATCGCCTGCGGGCGTGAGCCAGCCCGTCTGCCCATCCACGATCGCCTCGCGCGTACCCGGAACGTCGGTAGCCACAGCCGGAACTTCGCACGCTCCCGCTTCCAGCAGCACCATCGGCAACCCCTCCCAGCGCGAGGAGAGAACAAGTCCATCGGCAGCTTGCATCCAGCGCATCACGTTGGGGTCGAATCCCGCAAAATGCACGCGCGGTTTAAGGCCCAGCCGCTCTGCCATCTGCTCCAACTCCGCTTTGAGCGGTCCTACACCCAGAACCAGCAGGCGCGTTGATTCGGGAGCGCGCGCCAGCGCGTCGAGGAGCGTGGGATAGTCCTTCGCTGGCACCAGGCGGCCCACAGCCAGCCAGAGAAACTGATTCTTGATGCCAAGTGCTTGCCGCGCGGCTTCTCGCGCCTCCGCGTCGGGATGCCATCGTTCCAGTTCAACGCCGTTGCCCACCACCGACAAACGGCTCTCGTTCACCATTCCCGCTGCAACGTGCGACGCGGCAGCCGCCTGGCTCACGGCAGTCACATGGTTGGGCAGCCAGCGGCTGCAGCGATAGCCAATGTGCCTCACCAGCGGTCCGGTGTTGGTGTTATGCACGGTATCGATGACCACCGGAACCGGAGCGCCCAGCCGCGACCACCGCGCCAGCAAGGCTGCATGCGGCAGATGAGCGTGCACCACATCGGGCCGCTCGCGCCGCAGCCAGCGATGAAAGTGAATCCATCCGCGAGGATCGGCGAGCCCCTTGCGCATGTGCAGGCTGAGAAAATCCACGCCGGCATCGCGCAGCTCTGCGGCTGCGTTGCCGCCAGAGCCGGACAGCGCCAGCATGGTTACGCGCCAGCCGCGCCGGCACAGCCCCATGGCCAGCAACATGGCCTGCCGCTCGGCGCCGGCAATGCGATCCAGACCGGGAATCGCCACCACCACATGGCTCATGACCGCCTCCCCGCGTGTTCGGCGATTAGATCCTCATACGCTTGAATCGCACGCGTGAATGCAAACTCGTCGGCGCTCCACGAGGAGGGTTCGACAGAAGTCGCGGGCCCGCGCCTGCGAATTCTCGACCTAACGGCACTCAGCCCTGCAATCATCAGGGAGATTGCCAGAAGCGGCAGTGACCCGGCGAAAAGAATTCCCGCATACGCAACACGAAACCCAAGGCGAACCAAAGGCCCCTCCCGTCGTCGTACAGGCGCCTCAAAGCGGCCTGAAAACGCCGCTGACCGCCGGCCGCAACCGGCCCGGCGGCAAATCGTGTCGCCTCGTTCATGCGTTCAGAACCCGTTCAGCAGGCAAGAAATCCCCGCCGCGGGCAGAGCCGCTTTTACGAGACGCAAAAAACAGTGATGCAGTGGGGGCTGCATTGGCGGGAAATTTGCTCGACGGAGTGGACGATGCTCTAAGAATTAAGGCTGATGAATCTTTTCTCCCGGTACGCCCAATCCACCTTCGTCTGAAGCAGATTCCCCTCGACAACGCGCGATGGACCGGCAGATTGGTCCGTCACTGGAGCGGGAAAATGTACCCTAAGGAAAAACTTCTGCTAGAAAAAAGTCAAGGTGGAAATCTCATATAGGAAAACTAGCTCGAAATTTTCCCAATCAGGGAAGCTTTTGCACTTCGGCGCGTGCATTCCGCGCCGCGTCCTTCGTCGAGCCGGCTCTATCGCAAAAAAAAATCGTAGCCAATCCGCGCACCGTGCCCGAGCGTTTTGAGAGCGCGAATCAGTGTGCCCGCAAGGGCCTCAGCGGTGATCGCAGGCGCGATCCAGGCGCCACGCCGTCCGCGCAGCAGCTCCACGATCCCTCCCGATGCCGGAGTCGCCACCAGTGGTAATCCGGCCGCTGCCGCCTCCAGCATGGCGTTCGGCATCGCCTCGTAGCGCGACGCAAGCACGAAGGCCGTGGCCCCGGCGAAAAAAGCGTAGGGCGGCTCGACATAGCCGGCGAATCGCACCGCCGCAGCCACTCCCAATGAACTTGCAAGCTGCCGCAGCGCACCTTCTTCGCGCCCCGCGCCCACGATGGTCAAATCCGCTGCCGGAAACTCCTTGCGCACGCAAGCCAGCGCTTCCAGCAGCAAATCGAATCCCTTCTCGTGTGCCAGCCTTCCCACGGCCAGCAAGTGCGGTCCGTCGCCCCTCCATAGCGGTGCAAGATCGCGCGCGGCCTCGATTCCCTCAAGGTCCACCGGGTTGGCCAGCACCGCAATTCGCCCCGGCTCCAGCCGCAACTCGCGCGCCAGATCCTCAGCCATGGCGCGCGTCTGGCAGATGATGCCGTTGGCGCGGCGGTAAAGCAGCCGGAAAAGCAAGCGGCTGTATTTCGGCATGCCGCCGAATTTCAGGGCCCACGACACGGTTCCGTTCTGCCGTACCAGCACCGAAGTTGCTCGCGGCAAGTACGGCTGCAGCAGCAGAGCCAGAAAGCTCACCTCAATCGATCCCGACAGGATCACCGCGGGACGAATCCGCCAAACCAGCTTCAGCAACGGGAGGGCTCCAGCCCGTGCGCGCCCTGCGCCCAGCGCATGAACCCTGACCCGCGGCGGCAACGCCACTCCGGCTGCGTCATGCGCCGCCACCACGCCCACGTGTACTTCGTATTTCTCCTGCGAAATCCCGCGCGCCAGCAGAGCCATCACGTGCTCGGCGCCGCCGCCGCCAAGATGCGAAACCAAAAGCAGGATTCTGGTGCGTTGTGCCATCGCTTTCCTGAGAGGAAAACAATTGTCGGCCAAACCTCGACCATGAATGTGTGTTGGCAATCACTGACGCGATGTGCACCTGAGCCTCTCAATGGCTGCAACGCAACATCACAGTTGATTCGCTCGCCGAATCGTTGACGGTTGTCGCGGCTCTTGCCA
>JASHYS010000255.1 GCA_030042915.1 Acidobacteriaceae bacterium | reverse complement strand
GAGCGGCGTGCCAAACCGTCGGGCCAGCGATTCCAGCGAGACGCGGCCGCAGTGCAGCGCTGCGCCCGGCGCGGGCGCAAAAAACGGGCGCGAAGATGAGCTCACTGTTTTTGGCACGGCCATCGTCAAAAAACCAAAAGAAAACTGTATTGAGCGTACAGCATCCGGCGCGCCCCGGATGCCGGTGAAGCCGGCCTGTTCATCCATCACAACGCGCACGCGACCGGGCCGTTACAATGGCAGAATGACGGATTTGTCGCGAGTGGATGTGGTGGGCGTAGGGCTGAACGCTACCGACACCGTGATCCCGCTCGAAAAATTCCCTCAGTCGGGCTCAAAGGTTGAATACAGCCACCGGAAAGTCCTGCCTGGCGGCCAGGTGGCCACCACCGTAGTGGCCTGCCAGACGTGGGGATTGCGCACCCGCTACGTGGGCAAGCTGGGCGACGACGAAGCGGCCGAGCTGCATCTTGAGGCTTTTCGGCGTGTGGGCGCCGAGGCGGAAATCGTCACCGTGGCGGGAGCTGCCAGCCTGCACAACCTTATTCTGATCGACAGCGACGGCGAACGCACGGTGATCTGCCAGCGCAACCAGCAAATGGTGCTGCAGCCCGAGGAACTTCGCAAAGAATGGATCACGAGCGCCCGCGTATTGCATGTGGACGGGCATGACACGGCCGCGGCCACTCAGGCTGCAAGCTGGGCGCGCGCCGCCGGCATTCCCGTGGTCACGGACCTCGACGACACCTATCCCGGCATCGAAGATCTGGTTGCCAACATCGACTATTTGATTGTGAGCCAGGACTTCTCGTGCCGGCTGATGGACGACTCCCACCTGGAGAGCGCGCTGCGCCGCATGCAGGCGCGCTACGGATGCCGGCTGAGCGCGGCCACGCTGGGCGAGAACGGCGTGCTGGCCTGGGACGGCAAGCAATTGCTGCACAGCGCCGCGTTTCGCGTTCCGGTGGTCGATACCACCGGGGCCGGCGACATCTTTCGCGCCGGCTTCATCTATGGACTGCTGCACGACTGGCCGCTCGATCGGCAGCTCGATTTCTCGTGCGCGGCGGCGGCCATGAACTGCATGGCGCAAGGAGCGCGCGGGGGCATCCAGTCCGTCGCTGCTATCCAGAACCTGATGGCGACCGTGGCTCGTTACGAGAGCGAGTACGGCGTGCAGGCGTTCGACTAAAGCCTTGATTGCGCATCCCCTTTGTCAACCCTGAGTCGCAAGCCGAACCTCCCTCGTCAAATAAAATAGAAACAGCGGCAGGTGGTTTGCTCCTCTGAAACGGTTCCCATACCGCCTCCCTGCTTGGAGATCGAAAAATGGCACTGATCAAGACCGCAAATCCAGCCCTTGGAAAAGATACCTTCAGCAGCTTTGCACAGAGCCAAACTGGCGGCCCGCTGGTTGACGCCTCGCAGCGCATGTCGCTGAGCGGCACCGTGAACAAGACGGGCATTCTGCTGCTTTGTGCGATCGGCACCGCGGCGTGGACGTGGTACTCCTTCATGCAGTCGCATGACCTGACCGTAGCCGGCCCGGCGGTACTGCTGGGCGCGCTGGGCGGCTTTGTTGTCGCCATGGTCACGGTCTTCAAGAAGACGTGGTCGCCCGTGACGGCGCCGCTTTACGCGCTGCTTGAGGGCCTGGTGCTGGGCGGTCTGTCGGCCGTCTTTGAGCTGCGCTATCCCGGCATCGCCATGGAGGCCGTAGGCCTCACCTTCGGCACGCTGTTCATCCTTCTGCTTGCATACAGGTCCGGCCTGATCAAGGTCACGCAGAAGTTTCGCCTCGGCGTAGTGGCAGCCACCGGCGGCATCGCGATCTTTTATCTCCTCACCATGCTGCTCAGCTTCTTTCACATCTCGTTTTTCAGTTCCGTCTACGGCTCCGGCCCCATCGGCATCGTCTTCAGCCTCTTCGTGGTTGCCATCGCCTCGCTCAACCTGGTGCTCGACTTCGATTTCGTTGAGCAGGGCGTGGCTTACGGCGCGCCCAAATACATGGAGTGGTATGCCGCCTTCGGCATCATGGTCACGCTGGTGTGGCTGTACCTGGAGATCCTGCGCCTGCTGGCCAAGATGAGAAGTAACCGGTAGAAGGCAGCCAATAGCGAGTAGCCAATAGCCAGTTGGGCTCGTGCTATCCGACCCTAACGGCAAAAAACAAAAGCGCCGTTAGGATGGGCACCCAGGTTTGTGCTGAACAGGATGGAGCACCCCCAGCTCACTGCTTGTTCACGTCGACGTAATACAAATCTGTCGCCACCTGGAAATCATCCTTGGCCAACGGCGTCTGCATCCACTGCCACTTGGTAGTTGGATGGATGATCTGCCAGTGATCGGGCGTGCCCACGCTGACCGGCATGGCGAAATCGTCCTCGTCAGCGTCCCACTTGTACATTACCATCCCCGGCGCCTCGCCAAACAACAGCTCTAATCGCGGAATCTTCACCTGGCGCAGGTACTGGTTGAAGATGGGCGTCAGGTTCATGCCGGTGTGCTGGTTGAAGTAGGCCACCACGTCCTCGGTCATGATGTTCTGATACTTGAAGTGCTGATAGAAGCCGTGAATCAGCGCGAACCACTTGGCATCGTCGTCGATTACGCTGCGCAGCGTGTTCAGCATCAGCGCTCCCTTGAAGTACTGATCCTCGGTGGGATCGGCATTCACGCCGCGCTCAGCCACGATGGGCCGCTGGTTGTAAATCTTCGGCTTCAGCCCGTTCAGATACTTGATGGCGTCGGCCTTGCTCCAGTGATATTCCACGTACAGCCCTTCGAGGTAAGTCGCCCAGCCCTCGTGAATCCACATGTCCGCGGAATCGGCGGCGGTGATGCTGTTGCCGAACCACTCGTGCGCGCTCTCGTGGATGATGATGAAGTCGAAGCGCAGGCTGATGCCGGTTCCGGTCCAGTCGCGGCCCAGGTAGCCGTTCTCAAATTTGTTGCCGTACGCCACCGCGCTCTGGTGCTCCATGCCGGAGTAGGGCACCTCGATGAGCTTGTAGCCGTCGCGTGCAAACGGATACGGACCGAAGTAGTGCTGATAGGCATCCATCATGCCCGTGGCCTGCGCAAACTGCTGCTTGGCTTTTTCCAGGTCCTCGGGCAGCACGTAATAATCCATCGACAGGTCGCCCAGCTTCTCGCCCCAGTGCACATAATTGCCGATGTTCAGCGCCACGTCGTAGTTGTTGATGGGATAGCTCACGTGCCAGTCCCATCGCGTATAGCCGTCGCCAAGATCGGTCTTGCCCACGAATTTGCCATTCGACACGTCCATCAGGCCGTTGGGAACGGCCACGCTGATGTCCATGCTCTCCACTTCGTCGCGCCACTGGTCCTTGTCGGGCCACCAGATGCTGGCGCCGGTGCCCTCGCAGGCGGTAAAGATCCACGCGTGGCCCGATGGGTCGTGCCCAAACGTGAAAGCGCCGAAGCGGCCCAACTCCGGCGGATGGCCGGAGTAGTAGAAATCGATGGCGTACACCTGCCCGGCGTGCAGCGTCTGCGGAAAGTCGATGAAGACCGCGCCTGTGTCGCGCGTGTACTTGAGCGGCGTCTGGGCAAAGAGAATTTTGTCGATGTCCAGCTTGTCAGTCAAATCGATCTGGATACGCGTGCCATCCTTCAGCATGCGAAAGCGGATGGTGTTCTTGCCGCTGATGGTCTTCTTGTCGGGATCGATGCGAATGTCGAGGTGGTAGTAGAGCAGGTCGTTGTTGGCTCGGAATGGACCGTATGCGCCGCGCAGCATGTCGTAGCGTGTGGGCACTGGCGATCCGGCGTCATTGGGCGCGGGCGGGCGCCGTGGCGGCGCCTTTGATGCCTGAGCGGGCGCGGGCGCGTTGGGCGCAGCGGCAGGGCTGGACGCGGCGGGCGCCTGCTGGCCCGATTGCGCCGCAGCAGCAAATCCAAAGCAGAGAACAAAGAGATTCGAAACGAAAAAACGGATCGGAGAACGCATGGCTCATCGTACTGCGTGGGACTTGCCGCTCACAAAGATTGCGGCTGCGGCCGTGCGGGTTCACAAGCTGCTGCCTATTGGCTACTGTCTATTGGCTGCTTTGTGGCGAGATCAGCGTGAACGTCACGCTGCCCGTCGTGCTGCGCCGGTGTGGCGTGCCGCGCGGAATCACGAGCATATCGCCCCTGTGGAGTGTGACCGTCGTCGCTCCTGCCGACGCCGGCGCCAGCCACTCGCCGATCCGGATATTGCGCCCGCCTTGCGGCTCTCCGCCCAGCTCGTACACCGTCGATCCCTCGAGAATCTGGAAGATGTGGTCGCGGCCCTCGTGCCACTCAAATTCTTTGGCGCTCTTGCCCACTTCGGTTGTCAGCACCACGGTAAAGTTTTTTCCCTGCACCAGGTTGTTGTTGCCGGGGCTCTCCTCCAGCGCTTTGATGTCGGCCGAAATCTGCTGTGCGGTGAAGAGTTGGAAGGTCGGCGCCTCAGGAGCGGCGGCATTCTGTGCAGAGGCACGCGCGCTGAAAGCCAACGCATCGCATAGCGTGAGCCCGGCGGCTGCGGCGGCAGGGATGGCGCGCAAAAAGCTGCGGCGAGTGGGATCGTCGAGGGTGACGTTGCGCATGGGGAACTCCGGATGGGGAAAATAGCTTCGAGCCGCATTCTATCAGCGCGAGGCGTAATGCGATGAGCTCGGATGGAGGGAGCAGGTCTTTACGCGTCGAATTGCCGCAGCCATGGCGCCAGCAGTGCCGCAACTTTGCGCGGCTGCTCGTACGCTGCAAAATGGCCGGCATCGGGAAGCAGATGATACGCGCAACCACCCGGCG
>JASHYS010000254.1 GCA_030042915.1 Acidobacteriaceae bacterium | reverse complement strand
ACCAGATTGGCCGCCGGCAAGAGGCAACCGATCCAGACGAGCGTTTTGAGAATGATAAGTGTCGAGCGCTTCATGCTTGTACCGGCCGGCGCGGACGCTGCCGCGCTGAAATGGATTTGATGATGAGCTTATGCTTGCCGTTGCGGCTGAACGGCACCCGCGCACGAGCGACAGCTTCGCGCATCAAGGCCTCGACGGCCGGCTCGTTCAACATCTGCGGCGATTCCAAAACAATGAACCGCACCTGGTTGCCCGTTCCCTTGAGAATCTTCGCCGGATCGGGCAGTCCTTTGCCCTGGAGAAAAAACAAGCTCACCCACCTGGGATAAAGCGCGATGGAGAAGATCGCCTCAGAGGCTTTTTCCGATGGCGAGAAGCCGATGGCCAGTGCATTGTAGTTGTCGTACACGAGTTCGAGCGCGCTCGGGTAACGCTTCCTCATTGCGGCGCGGACGGCCTTGGCGCGCGCGCCGATTTGGAATGCGAATTTGGCGATGAAGTCGGCAAGCTGCGGCTCAGGGCTGCCGGTTGGCCGCGGCGTGCTCTTGCGCATGGGCATCAGTAGTTCTTTCTCAGGTCCATGCCCGCATACATCGACGCCACCTGGTCGCCGTAACCGTTGAACATGAGTGTGGTGCGGCGCTGTTCGTAGAACGGAAGCCCGATGCGGCGCTCCGTTTTCTGGCTCCAGCGCGGGTGGTCCACATTGGGATTCACGTTGGAGTAGAAGCCGTATTCATTGGGGGCCTGGTCGTTCCAGGTGGTGTCGGGCTGCTTGGCCACAAATTTCATCTCTACGATTGATTTCGCCGACTTGAAGCCGTACTTCCACGGCACCACGATGCGCATCGGCGCGCCGTCCTGGTTGGGCAGCGTTTCGCCATAGAGGCCGAAAGTGAGCAGGGTAAGCGGATTCATGGCCTCGTCCATACGCAGCCCTTCGGAATAGGGCCACATGATGGTGGCGTCCTCAGTCGCCCACTTCTCGACATGCCAGTCAAAGTAGGAGTGGAACTGCACGTACTTGGCAGTGGAAAGCGGCTGGCATTGCTTGATGAGCTCAGAGAGCGAGTAGCCAACCCAGGGAATCACCATGCTCCACGCCTCGACGCAGCGATGGCGATAGGTGCGGTCCTCAAGCGGGTGCAGCTTCAGCAGGTCGTCGATATCGAAGGTGAGCGGCTTTTGCACCAGCCCGTTCACTTTCAGGGTCCAGGGGCGCGTGGGCAGCGCGCCCGCGTTCTTGGCGGGGTCGCCCTTGTCGACACCGAATTCGTAGAAATTGTTGTAGTGGGTGATGTCCTCGAGGCTGGTCAGCTGCTCGCCGGTCGTGGTCAGAGGGCTTGAGACGGTTTGGAGTTTGGTTCCCGCCAACGCCGCGCGCGGAGACACCAATTCGGCCAAGCGCTCGACTCCCAGAGCTGCCGCACCCGTTGCTGCCACGCCCTTCAGGAAACGCCGGCGCGAAAAGTAGCTGAAGTATGCGTCGAGCGAAGTGATCTCGGACGATGGGATATCAGAGGGTTTGCCGATGAGCATGGGTGACCTCGCACGGGGAATGCCAGCATTTATTAGACGCCTTCGGGCATGGCGTCGTTACTATATTCGATCCCCGCGCACGGAAAGTTACGGCGCCAGGCCTCGAATTTAATGCTCTGGCGACATCTCCCCGTTTCCTCTGTTTCTACGCAGCAAACGGCCATTGGCCCAGCACCCGCGCCCGCAGCAGATAAATGAGCGTCCCCGTGATCGCGATTGCAGCGGCGACGGCAAGCTCGACGAAGGCGTGGGCACGGTAGACGAGGAGAAATCCGAAGCCGGCCATGGCCAGGAGCGGAGGAAGCGGATAAAGCGGAATGCGGAAGGGGCGCTCCAGTTCCGGCCGCTGGATGCGAAGCAGCATGACGCCGACCTGCTGGGGAACAAATTGCAGCAGGATGCGCGTGATGACGAGCATGGTAATGACCTGCGTGAGGGTGAAAAAGCAGAACACCGCGCCTACCACGCCCAGAGCTACCAGCGAGCGGTGGGGAATGCCATGCCTGGTGTGCACAGCGGCGAGAAAGCGGAAGTAATTGCCGTCGCGTGCGGCGGCGTAAGGTACGCGCGAATAGCCCAACTGCAGCGAGAAGACGCTGGCAAACGCGGTCCACACGATGAGCGCGGCAATGGTGTAGCCCGCCCACCCGCCGAATGCCGAACGGGCAATGTCGGCGACAAGCTGCATGCGCAGAACCGCCGATTCGCCGGTGTGCGACGTGGCGCTGCCCAGCGACGGCAGCGCGGCCAGGTTCAGGGCCACATAAATGGCCGCGACGATGAGCACCGAGAGCAAAATGGCACGGGGAATGGTGCGCTCAGGGCGACGAACCTCAGCGCCCAGGAAGGTGATGTTGTAGTAGCCCCAGTAACAGTAGGTAGCAAGCAGCACGCCTTGCGCCAGGCCGCCTAATGCGCCCATCGGCGCCAGCGCGGCCGTAAGCGGTGGCGCCGCGGGTATGTGCCAGCCTCCGGTGGCGGCCGCGTGCGCGAAGCCCGAGACCATGACGCCGGCAAGCGCAGCGATAACACCCGCAAACAGCACCCAGGCGAGCCGCGTAATCGAACTGAGGTTGCGATAAAGCAGCGCAGTGACCAGCAGGCAGGCCGCGGCGGCGGCGAAATTCGCGTAGTGCAGCGCGGGCAGCGCAGCGATGGGCGATGCATCGAGCCCGGGCCAAAAGACAGCGAGGAAACTGGAGAGGCCGATGCATCCCGAGGCGATCGACAGAGGCGCGGTAAAGCTCAATTGCCAGACGTAGAGAAAGCTCAGCCAGTTGCCCGCGGCGCTGGGGCCGTAGATCTCGCGGAGGAAGGCATAGGAGCCACCGGCGCGCGGAAAGGCTGCGCCCAGCTCGGCCCACACCAGGCCGTCGGCGATGGCGATGACTGCACCCACCACCCATGCCCACACGGAAAGCCGGAAGCCTGCCGCGGCGATAACCAGCGGCAAGGTGATGAACGGCCCCACGCCGATCATCTCGAGCATGTTGAAGAGCACAGCCGAGCGGAGGCCGATACGGCGCTCGAGCGTCGCGGGCTGACTGGAGGCCGATGTTTGCGCGGCACGCGGGGTCGCGGAAATTGGCGAAGGTTGCGGCATGGACCGGACTCCAGATTACGGTGTGGCGTGGACCATTGACGAATTGCGGCCCATTGCCAGAGACTGGGTGCTGCTGTTACACGTGTGCAATCGGGGGGATTTGCAGTGCCCAGGAACGACGGGAACAAGGCGGCAGTCGCGACGGGCGGCAAGCTGGCGCAGCGGCAACTAGCTCGGCAACCCTCCATCAAAGACATTGCTCGGCTGGCCAAGGTTTCGCACCCTACGGTGTCGCGCGCACTGCAGGGCAGCCCGCTGGTCAATGCCCAAACCGCGGCCAAGATCAGGAAGATTGCGGAAGACACCGGCTATCGGGCCAGCGCTGTGGCGCGCGGCCTGGTCACGCGGCGCACGCGGTCGATTGGGCTGGTAGTTACCAGGGTCGACGATCCGTTTGCCAGCGAGGTGGCATGCGGCATCGAGCAGGCGGCCAACGATCTCGGGTATGCGGTCTATCTGGCCAACTCCAACGCCGATCCAGAACGCGAGCGCAGAGTCGTCCAGGCGTTTGCCGAGCGGCGCGTTGACGGGATCATCGTCACTTCTTCGCGCGTGGGCGCGGAGTATCTGCCGATGCTCGCCGAGCTGGACGTTCCCATGGTGCTGGTCAACGACCAGTATCCGGGCGCCTTCGTCCACTCAGTCAAGATCGCCAACCCCGAGGGCAGCCGCATGGCCGCCGAGCACCTGATCGAGCTGGGCCATCGGCGCATCGCCTATATTGGCGATCGCAGCGGCTACCAATCGGATACGGAACGGATGGAGGGGTACAGGGAAGCGCTCGCCGGGGCGGGGATTGCCTTTGCGCCCGAATTGGCCGTGCAGGGCGACGGGCGCCCCGAGGCTGCCGGCGATGCCGTTCGCACTTTGCTGGCGCTCAAGGATCCGCCCACTGCCATCTGCTGCTACAACGACATGACGGCTTTGGGCGCCATGCGCGCCCTGAGCGAGCATGGGCTGCGCATTCCCGATGACGTGTCGGTGACCGGCTTCGACGATCTGTTTTTCGCCGCCTATCTCGATCCCGCCCTGACCACCGTGCGCCAGCCCATGCGCCTCATGGGGCAGTTGGCGATGGACAACCTTTTCAAGCTGTTGTCGGGCGAGGAGTCGGTGGCGCAGATGAAGATTGAGGCGGAACTGATTGTGCGAGCTTCAACCGGGCCGGTCCGCGCAGAGGGCAAAGGGAATCGCCGTGGGTGACGCGGGGCCAAGGAACGGATCGCCGGCGGCACTGACGCCACTGAGCGTCTTCTGCAAGGACACGCCGATCATTCCCGCCATCCGCAAGCCCGAGACGGTTCACCAGGCGGTTGCGGCGCGCAGCCAGCTCATCTACCTGCTGACCGGCGACCCCGACAATGTGGAGCCGATGATCGGGACCGTTCTTGGCGCCGGCAAGATTCCCATTGTCAATCTCGATCTGCTGAATGGATTCTCGCGCGACAAATTCGCGGTGAACTACTTGAAGCGTGTGGGTGCGCGCGGCATCATCTCCACGCATCT
>JASHYS010000253.1 GCA_030042915.1 Acidobacteriaceae bacterium | reverse complement strand
GCTAACTCCGCTAGCTCCGCCAGCACGCGCGCAGCGCTGCTGACACCCTCTCTCGCTTCCGATCTACGTGGTTGCCGCGCAAGCGGCATCTGCTCCACCGCGGGTGGTCACGCATTAATCGCCATCCCCTCCACCGCGCCGTACCCATCCAGCATGGCTTCGCTCAGCGTGGGGTGCGCGTGGATGGTGAACATCAGCTCGTCCACCGTGCCTTCCAGCTCCATCACCGCAACCGCCTCGGCAATCAGCTCCGTAGCCTGCGGCCCGATAATGTGCACGCCTAGAATCTCGCCGTACTTGGCATCGGCCACTACCTTCACAAATCCGTCGTGGCTGTCCACAATCGTCGCCTTCGAGTTGCCCGCAAACGGAAACTTGCCCACCTTGATCTCGTGACCCTGTTCCTTGGCCTGCGCCTCGGTCAGTCCCGCGCTGCCGATCTGCGGCTCGGTATAAGTGCAGCTCGGAATGCGATCGCGCCGCACCGGCCGGTACTTCCGTCCCGCAATTTTCGCCATCGCCACCATGCCGCTCATCGCGCCCACGTGCGCCAGCTGCGGCAGCCCCGCCACAATATCCCCAATCGCAAACACGCCCGGCTCCGCCGTCTCCTGCACCTCGTTCACCTTCACAAACCCGCGATCCAGCTCGACCTTGGTTTTCTCCAATCCGATCCCGCTCGTCAACGGTCCGCGCCCCACCGCCACCAGCACCTTCTCCGCTTCTTTCACCTGCGGTTTGCCGCTCGCATCTGTATAACTCACCTTCACGCCCGCCGGAGTCTTCTCCACCTTGTCCACCTTGGCGCCGGTCTGCGTTTCAATGCCGCGCTTTCGGAACACCCGCGCCAGCTCCTTCGAAATCTCCTCGTCTTCCACCGGAACCACGCGCGGCAGAAACTCCAGAATCGTGACCTCGGTGCCGAAGCTGCGAAAGATCGATGCAAACTCCACGCCCACTGCGCCCGCTCCAATCACGATCAGAGATTTCGGCGGTGCGTTCAGCTCCAGTATTTCGATATTGGTCAGAATCGTCCCATCCGCCTTCAATCCCGGCAGCAACTTCGCCTCCGATCCTGTGGCCAGCATCACATTCTTCGCCTTCACCTGGCTTTTCGCGCCGCTCGCGTCCACGTCAACGGTATGTACCCCGTTTTGGGCGTGCCCGGTCACTCGTCCAAAACCTGAAAAGGTGGAAACCCTGTGCTTCTTCATCAGGAACTCGAGTCCCTTTACGTGCTTCCCGATCACGGCGTTCTTGCGCGCCAACACCGCTGCCCAATCCAGCGTTCGCGCCTCGACGCCCTTGATGCCGAACTCATCCGCTTCCTTCAGGTAATCCCACAGCTCGGCATTGAACAGCAGCGACTTGGTGGGAATGCAGCCCACATGCAGGCACGTTCCGCCCAGCTTCGGGCTGGCGTCAATCAGCGCCACCTTCAGGCCGTACTCCGCTCCGCGAATCGCCGCGGTATAACCCGCCGGCCCTCCGCCAATCACTGCTACGTCGTAAATGGTCTCTGCACTTGTCTCTGGCACTGCACACTCCGTTCCCAAGCTCTTTCACTCTTTCACTGAGCACTTAAATTGGTTGCCCCATCCTTGGCGCGCTTTTTTGGCCCCTAGAGCGGCCCTGGGAAGGCACGAACACCCAACATCTTCAGTTTAAATTGGCTGCGTTCTCGACGATCGACACCGCCTCACGCATCACCGCGGCTTCGTTTCCGAACCCCGCAATCCATTGCACCTCCGGCTCCCGCCGGAACCACGTCATCTGCCGTTTCGCATAATTCCGGTGCCCCTGCTGCGCCGCGCGTAGAGCCTCGTCACTCGTCCAGGAGTCTCGCAACACGCGTAGTGCCTGTCTGTACCCTAGCGAATCCAGCGCCTTCACCGGCCCAAACTTGGTGAGCAGCCCGCGCGTCTCTTCCACCAGTCCCGCCGCGAACATCGCCGCGCAACGCTCGTTCAGCCGTGCGTAAAGCGCTGCCCTTGGCGGATTCAGCCCAATGCGCACCACCCGGAAACCCTCCAGCGGATCGCGCCCCATCACTGCCGACATGGGTTCTCGCGCCGCCACGCACACTTCGATTGCGCGAATCACCTTCGCCGTATCGTTGGGATGAATCCGCTCCGCCGTCTTCGCATCCAGCCGCCGCAATAACCGATGCAACCATGTGGCTCCGTGCCGCTCGGCGCTTCTCCTTAACCTCGCACGCAAGTCTTCGTGCCGCGCTGGACCCGCAAACAGACCCTCCGTCAAAGCCCGCAGATAGAGTCCAGTCCCGCCGGTCACAATCGGTATGCGACCGCGCGAGGCAATCTCCTGCAACGCCGCCCGCGCCCTCCGGCTGTATTCGCCCGCGGTAAACGGTTCGTCCGGCTCGACCACGTCGATCAGATGGTGCGGCACTCGCGCCCGCTCTTCGCGCGTTGGCTTGGCCGTGCCCAGCTCCATGCCGCGATACACGGCCACAGAATCGCAGCTCACAATTTCGCCGCCAAACCGTTCTGCCAACTCAAGCGACAGCGCCGTCTTCCCGCTCCCGGTCGGCCCCAGCAAAATCAATATCGGCGGCAAGTGGCGCTCGTCCAAAGCGCTCGCCGTCCGCCCAGGACTTACCATCGCCACCACCCCGGTGGAAAGATCCACTTTGGATTGGTATGGAACAACCACCACAGGCAGATCGCGCCGGCCAGAATGATCAGCCCAAACACCTGGTTGCGCCGGTACTGGCGCCGCTGCTCCTCGCGCCGAGCCTTCTCGGCTTCCTGCTCAAAATGCGGCTTGATACGCGTCTCGGCCATGGCGGTGTCTCAAAGCCCGGCGGTTCCGCTCACGAAATCGCCACGCCCCAGTATAGGTTCGGGCAGCCATTGCCCCACCCTTGGCGCGTTTCTGCACCAAGGGTGGGATCGCACGAACTCCGCTTACCCCGCCAACTCCGCTGGGTTCCGTTTGACTTCCCCCGCCCGTTTTGCAGACCATGATTCTTCCGGCTCCTGAAAAAGCTCACGGAAGGTTGCCGCAATGAAAGTCCTAATCCTTGGTTCCGGAGGCCGCGAACACGCCCTCGCCTGGGCCGTCGCGCGCAGCCCGCGCGTCTCGCAGATCGTTTGTGCCCCCGGCAACGGCGGTATGGCGCAAATCGCACGCTGCGTTCCCATCGACCTCAAAGACCTCGCCGCCATGGTTCGAATGGCCGAAGCCGAAAAGCCCGACCTCACTATCGTCGGTCCGGAGCTCCCACTCTCGCTCGGCATTGTCGATGCCCTCCGCGAGCGCGGCCTGCGCGTCTTCGGTCCCACGCGCGCCGCCGCCATGCTCGAAACCAGCAAAGGCTTCGCCAAGCAATTCCTGCAGCGTCATAACATCCCCACCCCCAACTATGCCGTCTGCGTCTCCGCTGCCGAAGTCGCCAAGGCGGTTGAAGTTTTTCATCCTCCGATCGTGGTCAAAGCAGACGGCCTGGCTCAAGGAAAGGGCGTCATCATCTGCCCATCGCGCCACATCGCCGTCGAGGCTGCGGAAGGTCTCTTCTCAGGCTCCTTGCTGGGCGCGCCCGAGCAGCAGGTTGTCATCGAGGAGTTTCTCAAAGGCGACGAGATCAGCTTCCTCTGCCTCAGCGACGGCAGTCACGTTGTGCCTCTCCTGCCTGCACAGGACCACAAGCGCGTAGGTGAGGGCGACACCGGACCCAATACCGGAGGCATGGGCGTCTACTCCACTGACACACTCCTCGATGCCCACATGTCGGAATGGATTCTGCGACACATCGCTGAGCCGGCCATCCGAGGCATGGCCGATGAGGGCACGCCATTTACCGGCGTGCTCTACTGCGGGCTCATGATCACCGCACGCGGCCCGCAGGTTCTCGAATTCAACGCCCGCTTCGGCGATCCCGAGGCTCAAGCCATCCTTGTGCGGCTCGAAAGCGATCTCGTCGACGTCATCGATGCCTGCGTCGAGGGCCGCCTGGCCGAAACATCGCTGCGCTGGACCGCGGGCGCCTCGGCCTGCGTTGTGGCCAGCTCCGGCGGATATCCGGGTGCTTACAAAACCGGTCTTCCCATCACGGGTCTTGCTGCCGCGGCCCAGGTTCCCGGCGTCCAGGTCTTCCACGCGGGAACGGCGCTCGCAGATAGCCAATGGCTTACGGCCGGCGGCCGCGTGCTGGGTGTCACTGCGGCTGCAGACTCTCTCGAACAGGCACTTGCGCGTGCCTATCAAGCCATTGCGGAAATCCACTTTGACGGGATGTACTATCGGCGCGATATCGGTCATCGTGCCTTGAAGCAGACATGATCACATGAGGGATCACATGGCGAGATCTGTCGGCTTGGAATGGCTGGCCAGTGCGCGCAAGGGACCACGCTCGTCGGCACCGGCAGCTCAGGGGCGCCCTGCCGTTCAGTTCTGCGCTTCGCTCTGCTCCAGCACGGCTTGAGGTTTGGCCTGCTGTTTTTGGAAGCACGTTCGGCAGAGTACCGGTCTGCCCTGCGTCGGCTTAAAGGGGACGGTGGTCTCCATGCCGCACTCTGAGCACGTCGTGCGCGTCTCGGGCCGCACCCGCTGCGCTCCCCGCGTGCGTTTCGCCTTGCACTGCTTGCAGTGCTTGGGATCGTTCTTGAACTGTTTGTCGTAGAAAAATACCTGCTCGCCCGCTGTAAATACGAACTCCGCGCCGCAGTCTACACACTTCAGAATTCGATCTGTAAATTCCATGGCCGGCTTCCCCCAGGGGGATCACGCCGGTATCGGCTGCGGCAATTGCAGAACTCGCCGGTCCCGGTTCCCCGTTCTCGTTCGTCCCATGCAACAAGGGCCCGGTCCGCACCAAAATTTGAGCGGTACAAATGTCTGCCCGGACAAACCGGTCAGCTCACGAAATTGCACGCACTTCGCGTGCTTAAAACGACCTCTCGCGTTGCTCTAAATTTGTGCGGGGTTTCCAACATTACGCCGGATGGTTTCTTCAGAAGGGGCAAGCCATGCGGCTTCAATCGATACAATCGCAGAAACTCGAGAAACGCTACCCTCAATTCGCCGCCGCGCTGCGCCGTCCGCTCCTCTTCGGGAATTCTGCTAATCTTCCGCCTGTTGCCAGCGAAAGCTGCAGGGACGGCGTTTCTCGCGGTGGGTTAGGAAATCATTCCTGCTCTTTACGAGCTTTCTTGCGGTTCCGCTTGCGCGCCAAGGCCGCCTTTACGCGGCGCTTTTCGCCAGGCTTCAGGTAGTAGGAGTGACGTTTCACTTCCTTGATGATGTCCTCCTGCTGCACCTTCCGCTTGAACCGGCGAAGCGCATTCTCTAGCGGTTCGCCTTCTTGCACTCGAACTTCAGCCAAACCCTCCCACCTCCAAACTTGCTCACTAGCTTTCTCTCATCATACCTTGACGGCTGCACGCGGCCAACCTGGGGATTTCACTAGTTTTTTGAGAGTTCGAGCTCACCTTCGGACCTGCATCTGATGAGGCAATTCGCCTTGTCCAGCGGTCGAGTCGGGCGCGTACACTCTCCAGAAGAGGTCGAAATGATTCGAACCTACCAGGGCCATGCGCCGCAGATCCCTGCCACCTGTTACATCGACCCCTCCGCCCAGATCCTGGGCGATGTTGTACTCGGAGAGCGCTCCTCGGTCTGGATGAATGCGGTCCTCCGCGGTGATGTGAACTTCATCCGCGTCGGCTCCTGTTCCAACGTGCAGGACTGCGCCGTCCTCCACGGCCAGCGCCACCTCTACCCGGTCATCGTCGGTGACTGGGTGACGATCGGCCACAACGCCACCGTCCACGGCTGCGTGGTCGAGGACATGTGCGTCATCGGTATGGGCGCCCGCGTCCTCAACAACAGCCGCATCGGCGAGGGCTGCATTATCGCCGCCGGCTCCGTGGTTGCCGAGCAAACTGTCGTTCCCCCACGCACCCTCTGGGCCGGCGTTCCCGCCAGGCTCCGCCGCGAAATCAGCGAGAAAGACCGCGACCTTATTCGTGAATATGCCCAAAACTACCTTGATTATGTAGGCATCTACCTCAGAGAGCCTCCGCACCCGGCCTGATCCGCGCAATCACTGCCTTGAAAAATCGTTGACCGCCGCTTTTGCACTGTGCTATCCAATGCTTATCCCGGCGCCGTCCCCGCACCAATCCCACCCAACCACGGCGCTGATCAAACTCCGCCGCACGCCCTCGCCTTCGCGCGATCGGGCGAAACAAAGGTTCTGCCCCCCCAAGAAGAGGTCGCCATGCCCGAGCCAGGCAAATCCCCCATATCCACCCCTGTCGTTGTCGCTATTCTTGTCGTCGTCGGAGTAATCTTCCTCGCCTCTCACCAGCATGCTAATGGTCCGTCGGGGACCCCAGCCGGCCCGTTAGGTTCCTCGCCCGGTTCAGGGCCCTCAGCGGCCGGCGTGCCCGCCTGGACCACGTTCCAGGATCCCTATGAACAGGCCTTCACCGTCGAAGTCCCTCAGGGTTGGAAGGTGGGTGGCGGCCTTGACCGCGTGGGATTCGCTGACACCCGCGTCGAGATCGACGTCAACTCGCCCGACGGCCAATCCAACATCCGCCTCGGCGATGCTGGCGTAGCCCCCTACGCTCTTCTCGACGGACGACACGCCGAAGGCACGGTGGACGATCTCGGGCTTGAGGCGCAACCCGTTTTCGCCAGTTACCGCACCGGTCCTGAGTTCGCAGCGCTCTATGCTCGCGGGCGTTTCTACAAAACCTGCTCCAGTCCCACGGCAGACACCGCCGACGTCAACTTTTCCCTTCCAGACTTCCTGCCTAACGCATCCTCCGGCCAGCAGTCCTCGGTCGGCCGCATCGCCTATTCCTGCAACAATGGGCAAGAAATCGCCTTCGCCGACGCCCGCACCACCTTGAGCTCCAACCTCTGGCTCGTGCCCACACTGGGCAGCTTCATCGCTCCCGCAGCCCAGCTCTCAACGGCTCGCGCCATCCTGCTGCACATGGCGCAGACCTTCAAGATCAACCCCGCTTGGGTCAACTACCAGACCCAGATGGACACCTTAGGTGGCCAATACATGGTGGCTCGCACGCAAGCCAAGATGGCTCAGCTCACGGCGCAGGTGCAGCAGTTCGAACAAAAAATGCAACAGGAGCAGGCGCAGTTCGACAGCTGGGACAATATCATCAGCGGAATCACGCCCACCATCGATCCCCTCACCGGCCAGGCCTACAATGTGTGGTCCGGCGCCGGTGGCCAATACTGGGTCGACAGCCAGGGCAATGTGGTCAACTCCAACAGCATGCCGTCGGGCGGGGGCTATACCCAGCTCCAGGTCCAGACTCCCTAGTGCTCTGACCCCTGTTCCCTGATCCCTGTCCTCTGTCCTTCTCACACTGGCGGCGGATTCCGCCCCGAGAAAAACTTGCGCTGGTGCCAGTAGGGATACACGGGCTGAGTTTCGCTTGCCTTGTCGAGCGCCGCTATCTGCTTCGACGTTAGATTCCATCCCACCGCTCCCAGGTTCTGTCGCAACTGCTCCTCGTTGCGCGCACCCACGATCACCGATGAAACCGTCGGCCGCTGCAAGAGCCAGTTGAGCGCAACCTGGGGCACGGTCCGGTCCGTCTCCGCTGCTGCCTTATCGAGAGCATCGACAACTTTGTACAACTGTTCGACAGGCACTTGCGGCCCGGCATCCGCGATCTTGTGCAGGCGGCTCACTGCAGGCAATCCGCTCCCGCGGCGGACCTTCCCCGTCAAGCGTCCCCAGCCTAGCGGGCTCCAGATCAGCGCACCCACCTTTTGATCCAGCGCCAGCGGCATCAGCTCCCACTCATATTCGCGCCCGATCAGGGAGTAGTACACCTGGTGCGCAACAAAACGCGTCCACCCGTAGCGGCCGGCCACGTCCAGCGACTTCATCAGCTGCCAGCCCGAAAAATTCGAGCAGGCAATGTACCGCACCTTGCCCTCGCGGACAAAAGTGTCGAGCGTGCTCTGCACTTCTTCAATCGGTGTCAGTGCGTCAAAACCATGCAGATGGTAGATGTCGACGTAGTCGGTGCCGAGCCTTTGCAGGCTGCCCTCAAGCGCACGCCGCAAGTGGTATCGCGACGAACCCTCCTGGTTCGGCCCCGCTCCGGTCGGGAATCCCGACTTGGTCGAAATGAGCGCCCGATCGCGCTTCCCAGCTAAAGCCTTTCCGAGAATCTCCTCCGACCGGCCATTCGAGTAGCCGTCGGCCGTATCGAATAAATTCACCCCGGCCTCGAAGCAAATATCGATCAGGCGCCGCGCCTCATCCACCTCGGTTGCGCCAAATCCTTTGAAAAACTCATTAGCCCCGCCGAAGGTCGCGGTGCCAAAACTCAGCGCAGACACTTTGAGGCCCGAGCCTCCCAACAGTCGGTATTCCATGCGCATTAGGATGCATCGCACCGCGCGAAGATGCAACCTCCGGAATCACGCAACAATTCGCCCAAAATCAAAAGCCCCTCGAATTCTCATCGAGGGGCTTTCTGTTCCCTGTTTCCTAATCCCTGTTTCCTGTTTTTAGCAGTTCAGCACATCCTGCAGTTTGCTCAGGGTGCGATGCAGATCCTTGTCGTTGCGGCGTTGCTCGTCGATCTTGGCAATCGAGTGCATCACCGTGGTGTGGTGCTTGTTGCCGAACTGGCGTCCGATCTCCGGCAGGCTGGCTTCAGTCATCTGCTTGGCCAGATACATCGCAATCTGCCGCGGCACCACAACGTTTCGTGAGTTGTTTTTCTGCTTCAGGTCGCTTACGCGCATGCCGAAGTGCTCAGACACGGCACGTTGAATCGCTTCGATCGTGATCTTGCGCACCTGCATGTCGATGAACTGCTTCAGGCACTGCTGTGCGGCGCTCAGCGTAATTTCCATGCGGTTCAACTGGCACCAGGCGCTCAGTCGTAGCAGCGCTCCCTCCAGCTCGCGCACGTTTGTGCGCACGTTCGAGGCCACAAACAGCGCCACATCGGTGGGCAGTTGCACCTGCTCGCTCTCGGCTTTCTTCAGCAGGATCGCCACTTTCGTCTCAAGGTCCGGCGGCTGAATGTCGGCAATCAGTCCCCACTCAAAACGCGACCGCAGCCTTTCTTCAATCTCCGTCAGTTCCTTGGGCGGGCGGTCCGAAGCAATCACCACCTGCCGCATGTTCTCGTGCAGCGCATTGAAGGTATGGAAGAACTCTTCCTGGGTGCGCTCCTTTTGCGAGATGAACTGGATGTCGTCAATCAGCAGCACCTCCACGGTCCTGAAGCGGTCGCGGAAGCTCGTCATGCGGTCGTTCTTGATCGAGTTGATCATCTCGTTGGTAAACTTCTCTGCCGAGACGTAGCAGATGTTCGTGGCCGGCTGCCGCCGCTTTACCTCGTGACCGATGGCGTGCATCAGGTGCGTTTTTCCCATGCCCACGCCGCCATACAGGAAGAGCGGATTGTAGGCGCGCGAAGGCCGCTCAGCTACGGCTAATGCCGCTGCCCGCGCAAACTGGTTGCCATTGCCGATCACGAAAGCGTCGAACGTGTAGCGCGGATTAAGCTGTGCCGCGGTCGACCAGTCGAAACGCACCTGCTCGGGCGCGCGCGCCGCACTCGCGGGCGGCGCCGTAGGTGCATGACTGGGAATCGGGCCGAAGCCGCCATCCCTGCGCTGCGGCGGAATCGACGGATCTTCTTCGACCGTCACAAAGCTCACATCATCGAACTCAAGCGCATTCAGATCGATGGCTTCCTGAATCAGGTCGCCATACTTCTCGCCAATGTGCTGAAACTCAGGTGAAGGCACGCGCACATACAGCGTGCGCCCGGCCGCGTGGCTGAAACGCGTGGGCTTGAGCCAAGTTTCGAATGATTGCCGGATTACTTTCTTTTCTAGCGCGGAAAGTATCTGCAGCCAGGGATTGAGTGCCGAGGTCGGCGTAGTCGCAAATGCCATCGTACAATCCTTGCTTTTCCCGCCGGCATGGCGCCGCGCGGTTCGTGTTGCGGTTTTCAGGCAACTGCCCCGCCGGGGCGCAAAGCGGTTTGCCTTGCGTCTCGCGTGTCTCGGCCAACTACCTTTATACCGCTGGTCTGCCCGTTAGATTCGACCTTGGGGCGCTTGAACAAAAATTCCGTTACGCAGAACGTAAGAAATTTCAGAGAAATTTCTGGAACGGTCCCGATAGTAGCACATCTCGTGGTCATTGCAACCCCCCTTTCACATAACTTTTCTCCTCTCTCTTCTAGTTGCACCAACGGTGGTGAAACTTGACGAAAAAATCCGCGCATCGCCATTGGGAACATCAACGCGCCTACTCATTCGCTTTACTTCCGATCTCTTTCTGCGGCTTCATTTCTTGAGATGCGAGACAACCGAATTTTGGTGATGCGAATACGCAAGCCGCTTCCTGGATTCAGAACTCCGCCTACGATATACTCAAAAAGTACTGCTATCACACAGAGTTTCTTTGGGAAACAGGAGTGGGTAACGATGCCCAAGCGCACATTTCAACCCAATCGCCGCCGCCGGGCCAAGAAGCACGGCTTTCGCGAGCGCATGAAGTCCAAAGCAGGTGCAGCCGTGCTCAGCCGGCGCCGCGCAGCCGGCCGCAAGCGCGTTTCGGTCAGCCCCGGGCACCGCGATTAACTCCCCATCCGGCTTTTGTCTTGTTCCAACGTACTGTGCGCTTCATCGAAAGCCGCTGCTGCTCGCCAAGCTTTCCTTATGAACGCTCCGTCCAAGCCGGTCCGCGTCCAATCGCTCGCCAGAGCGCGCCTGCGCAAGCACTCCGACTTCCAGACCGCCTACTCTCTGGCCGCCAAACATCAATCCGCTTCGATGACGTGGTTTCTTGCCGCACAAACCTCAGACGAAATCGCGGAAACCGCCGGCGCCCGGGTGGGATTAACGGTGGGCAGGGTGCTGGGCAAAGCTTCCCAGCGTAACCGTATCAAGCGCCGCATGCGCGAAGCCATTCGCCGCCACGTCGATCTCCTTCCCCTGGGTTTCGATTTAATCTTTCACCCGCGCCGCGACGTCCTGACCATGGACTTCGCGCAACTTGAAGCGGAGATTGTGCGTATTCTTCAGCAAGCCCGAAGCGAGGCAGCGCGCGGCGCAAAATCCCCGCTTGCCGCGCGCAAAGCACGAGTTCGCCCTACTCCATGACGCGCCTGTTGCTTGCAATCCTCGCGTTCTATCGCCGCTGGCTCTCGCCGGCCCTGCATTCGTTGTCTCCCGGCGGCTGCAAATATCTCCCCACGTGCTCTGAGTACGCGTCCATTGCCATCGCCACGCACGGTCCGCTTCGCGGCAGCGCATTGGCTGCGTGGAGGCTGCTGCGCTGCCACCCCTTTGCGCGTGGCGGACTCGACCCCGTCCCGCCGGTAGAAAGCCATATCAGCCACTCTCGATTTCGCCATTTACCATAGGATGAGCGGCAGCCCGGTGGCCCGGCTGTTCCGAAAGATAGGAAGTTCCCTTTGCCCGAGATCCACAATCCCAATCTGCAATCGCAAGGCTCCGGTGGCAGCGGCGGTGGCGGCGGCGATTTTCGCTCCATCATGGCGTTCATGCTGGTCCTGCTGGCAGTCTTCCTTGGCTACCAGTACTTCTTCATGAAGCCCAAGCCGCCTGAGCAAGCACCCCAGCAGGCACCCGCGCCGGCACAATCCGTCGCTGCTCCTGCGACAGCTGGCCAATCTCAGCCGGCCAACGCGAATGCGAAACCTGGCGCGGCCGCTCCCGTCACCACGCCTCAAATCTCCGCTTCCGCCGAATCTGAGACCACCTTCGAAAACGACCTCTATCGTATTGTCCTCACCAATCGCGGTGCGCAGATCAAGCATTGGATCCTGAAAAGATATAACGATTCATCCGGCAAGCCGCTCGACCTGGTGCAGCAGGAGGCCGCCGCAAAATTCGGTCTGCCGCTCTCATTGTTCACTTATCCTGATTCGCCGGTCTCCATGACCCTGCTGAATCAGGCACTGTACCAAGTCAACGTTTCGGGCGGAACGCCTACGGCGAATGGCGTCTTTCTTGCTCCTGCATCCATCACCTTTCACTACGTCGCCAACGGGCTCGACGTGATAAAAACCGTTCGCTTTGATTCCTCCTACGTGGTCACTGTCGAAGCACAGGTTCACATGAACGATGTCCCCATCCGCGCTTTCGTCCAGTGGCCGGCAGGCCTCGGCGACATGGAGGAATTTCGGCAGGCGTCGATGGTCCGCACGCAGGTGCCCACGCCGTCCTTCTTTGCCTGGTCCATCGACGGCAAGCAGGACTCGCAGGCTGCGGCCAAAGTTAGCGGCAACAACACCATTGACCAGCCTTACCAGTACGCGGCGGTCATGGATCTCTACTTCGCTTCTGCCTTTCTGCCCGATGCGCCCGACCGTGCCTCCGTAGTCACCCTGCACAATTCCATCGAACTGAATTCGAATCCCTCCGATCCCAACAGCAAGAAAACCCAGGCCGATGTCCTCGGGCTGGCGGTCGGCGATTCCAGTGGCTACACACGGCTGCGCCTCTTTGCCGGACCCAAAGCCACCGACGTGCTGTCCTCGATCCACGCCACAGGCCCCGATGGTAAGACTGACGGGCCCTCGCTCGAGCCGCTCATCCAGTTCGGCTGGCTCACCGTCATCGCCAAGCCCCTCTACATCGTTCTCCGCTTCATGGTGCGCATCGGAATCTCGAACTGGGGCTGGGCCATCATCGTCTTTACCCTGGTCTTCAATCTCTCGCTTCTGCCCACGCGCCTCATGCAGACCAAGTCCTCGCTCAAGATGATGCGCATTCAGCCCAAGATGGAC
>JASHYS010000252.1 GCA_030042915.1 Acidobacteriaceae bacterium | reverse complement strand
CGCGATTCCGGGAAGATCGGGATGAATCGCCGCGACGTCGAGTGTGTAGATCAGGCGCTGGTGCGCAAAACTCGCTCCGGGAAGCATCAGGACGGCTGACTGGTTGGGCAGGCTGGAGGTGTAAGTGAGCCCGACCTCCGGCGCATTCGACGTGAGGCGCATCGAACCCTGGCCGGGAAAATGCAGCAGCGCGGGGCTGCGCAACAGGCCGTCTTTGTCGAAGAGGCCGAGCACCGTCGAGTGCACCTGATCGAGGCCAAAATGGAAGACGAAGGGAGCGGGCTCGAATTCGCCCGACCAGTTTGAGGTGAGAGTGATGCGGTTCGGGGCGAGTTCGATCACCCAGGACGCCGGCGAGTCATCGGCCGCGCCGTTCACGCGATGTTCGATCCGCTGGTTTGACTCACCCGCGACGGCGATCTTGTAACCGCCGTCGTCGCCGTGCCGCGTGTCGATGATGTTGCCGCCGCGCCGGCTCTTGGCCAGACCGTCGATATTCAGGCTGAGGAATTCGGGCGCGGTGGGGGAAAGCAGCGCGTCGATGCTGCTTGAAGTAAAGTGCAGCACATTGATATCTGCGCTGCCTGAGGGCGCCGCAAACGCCGCATGCCGGGAAATCAGCGCGGCTGCACTGGCAACGCCCGCCGTCTTGAGAAAATCTCTGCGCCGGATCATCGCAGGCCATTATAGTAGGCGTATCTAAGTCCGCATTTGCTCCGAGGAACAACCCCACTCTCTCATGATTGCCATGGAGGTTATGGAAACTCACGGCGCGAGCGCGCCCGAAGCCGCCCGGGCGGTTTATTTCTGCTTGGCGATCAACGTCTTGTCCTTCTTGCTGCACTGGTCCTTCTTCCACCGATAGTCTGTCTGTATATCGGAATGGAAGGGCCCCCTGTGGGCGATCTGATTAACGCCTGCGGCATCCGTCCGGAAGGTGCGGTTGTCGGTATCAAATGACCCATGGCCCGTCATGTGCACCATTCCGTCGAAGTTGATCTCAATTCGACCCGTAGTCTCGTCTTGGTTGGTGGTGATTGTCGAGGTCCCAGCTGCGATCTGCATGTTGAAGCCTCTGACAATCTTGCATTCCTCCGTGGCAACCACACCAGATGCGGACAGTGAAAGCTGCACGGAACAACCATCGTCGACCCGCGTGAGAAGATCAGCCCAGGTCTCATCGTTCAAGCAGAAATACTCCTTGATTGACCTGGCCATGGGCCCAGAACCCTTGTAGGTGGCATCCCACTCCCCGGGTTTCAGCGGGAATTTCTCGCGCACGGATTCCACCGGAGTTTGCGGTTTTGCAGGAGCGCCCGCGGCTCCCCCTTCGGCGCCGGGAGTGGTTTGCTGTGGATTGCTTTCCGATTGCGGTCTCGGGGCTTCGCCGGTCGGAAGCCCCTGCTGAGAGAGTTGCGCATGTGCGCGGGAGTTAGTCAGGAAGCTTGCCGCAACCAGCAAAATGCCAGAAGCCAAGTGGGCCTTCAGCACAAAGGATGCCTTCTGCGCGAACATAAAGTCCTTTCAAATCGATGCGGCTTCAATGATAATGCAGCGAGCCGCGCGGCCACGTTCCATCCATTTCTTCTCGTGTGGGCTAAGCTGCTTGACAGGTTTTTCCGAGCCGCCTCCCTGTGGCCGAATTACCAGCAATGCTGAAACTACATTTTTCGGGCGCGCGGAGCGCAAAGAGCAACCGCAGATCCCTCGCCTCCCTCGCGCCCGCGCCAGCGGTCGCTCGGTTGCTCAGGATGACAGCGCGTCGGGTTGGATTTGTAGTTTCTCACCCTTTCGCCCAAAAAGCCGGCAAAGGATGGGGCACGGAGGTTCGTGGTGAGTTGAATGAGGGAGGTCGCGGATCGTGCTGTCCCACCCTTTCGGCCAAAGGCCGGCGAAAGGATGGGCACGGGGCGTCGCTGTTCGTTGTTCCCTCGGCCCCTGTTTTCTGTTCCCTGCTTCCTAGTCCCGGTTGCCTGTTTTTTTACGGATCTCGATGTTGAGGCGCTTGATTTTCTGGTTGAGGGTGGAAAGCGGGATGCGGAACTGCTCGGCGGCGTCGGTCTGGTTCCAGTTGCAGCGCTCGAGCTTCTCGATGATGATGCGCCGCTCGATGACTTCGAGGATGTCGAAGAGCGAGGAGTTGGGGTTGTGCTCGAGCAGTGCGTCCTGGAAGCTGCGGCCGGTGATGTGGCCGGGAAGCAGATCGGCGCTGATGACGGGCCCCGAGGAGAGCACGACGCCGCGTTCGATGGCGTTTTCGAGCTCGCGCACATTGCCGGGCCAATCGTAATCGATAAGAGCGCGCATGGCGTCGGAGGAGAGCTTGCGTGGGGAAAAGTTGTTCTCGCCGGCGTAGAGATCGAGGAAGTGCTGGACGAGCAGGGGGATGTCTTCGCGGCGGGCGCGCAGCGGCGGCAGATCGACGGTGATGACGTTGAGGCGGTAGAAGAGATCCTCGCGGAAGCGGCCATCGCGCACGGCCTGGCGCAGGTCGACATTGGTGGCGGCCAGGATGCGCACGTCCACCTGAATCTCCTGGATGCCGCCGAGATGCATGAAGCGCTTGTCCTGCAGCACGCGCAGAATCTTGGCCTGTGTGTCCAGGCCCATGGTGGCAATCTCGTCGAGAAAGAGCGTGCCGCCGTTGGCGACTTCAAAAAGGCCTTTCTTCGAGGCGACGGCGGAGGTGAAAGCTCCCTTGACGTGGCCAAACAGATGAGACTCCAGCAGCTCAGACGGCATGGCGCCGGTGTTGACCGGGACGAAGGGCTTGTCGCGGCGCGGCGAATTGGCGTGGATGGCCTTGGCGATAATCTCCTTGCCGGTGCCGCTTTCGCCCTGGATGAGAACCGTGGAGCGGCTTTGCGCCACCTGGGCGACTAGGTCGAGAATCTTCAGCATCGACTCGCTTTTGCCCACGATGTTGGCGAAGTTGTAGCGCTGCTTGAGGGTGCGCTTGAGCTGCAGATTTTCTTCTTCGGCGCGGCGGCGGGCGACTGCCGAGCGGATGTCGGCGAGGAGCTTCTCGTTGTCCCACGGTTTCTGGATGAAATTCTCAGCGCCGGCGCGGATGGACTCGACGACATTTTCCACGGTGCCGTAGGCCGTGATCATGATGACGGGCACGTCGGGTTGACGCTCTTTGAACTGGGGCAGGAGCTCCAGCCCGCTCTGGCCGGGAAGAGCCAGATCGAGAAGCACGAGGTCGAAACTCGACTGATCGATCAGGCGCAGGCCCTCTTCGCCGTCGCCCGCGGTTTTCACGGAGTAGTTTTCGAGAGAGAGCAGCACCTCAAGCGATTCGCGAATGCCGGCCTCGTCGTCGACCACGAGAATGGAGGCGGCCTGCGAGCTGCCGTTGCCGGATGCTGAGACGGACGCGTTCATGGGCAGTTCATCTTCAGCCGTAGGCTCAGGCATGGACTGAATTCCTTAGAAAGGGAAACTCGAGACGAAACGTGGTGCCGGCGCCGACCGCGCTTTCTACGTGAATCTTGCCGGCGTGCTCCTGCATGATCCCGTAGCTTACCGACAGGCCAAGACCGGTGCCGCGCTTTTCGCCGGGCAGGTTCTTGGTGGTGAAGAAGGGATCGTAGATGCGCTTGAGATGCTCGGGCGGAATGCCGGAGCCGGAGTCGGAGACTAGGGCCTCGACGTGGCCGTTGACGAGCGTAGCCACGCGCAGGCGCCCGCCGCTCGGCATCGCCTCTTTGGCGTTGAGCAGCAAGTTGAGAAAGACCTGCTGCAATTTGCCGGGATTGCCGTGGATGGACGGGAGCTCCTCGGCAAGCTCGAGATCGACAAGAATCTGCGCGGTCTTGAATTGATGCTCAAGCAGCGAAAGCGTGTCGCGAATGACCTGGTTGAGGTTGGTGGCGCGGAACTCGGTGCTTGACGTGCGCGAGAAATTGAGCAGGCCGTTAGCGATTTCAGCGGCGCGGAAGCTCTGCTGCGTGATCTTGTCGAGCACGGGGCCGAGGCGCGCATCGCCGCGGAGCTGCTTGGCCAGCATCTGTGCGTAAGAGGAGATGACGGCGAGCGGAGTGTTGATTTCGTGGGCCACTCCGGCGGCAAGCAAGCCGATGGAGCTGAGCTTGTCAGCCTGGGCGAGCTGGGATTCAAGCGAGACGCGTTCGGTAATGTCGTCGACCAGGACGATGCGGCCGACGGGGACAAAGTCGCGCGAAAGCAGCGGGGCGATGGCGATATTGGCGGTGCGCAGCTCGCCGGCGCGTGTGGTCAGCGGGAATTTGTAAAGATGGTGCACGCCCTGGTCGCTGCGCAGGCCTTCCAATGCCTCGATGAACTCCAAAGGAAAGACGGAACCCAGTTCCTGGCCGATGGCTTCGCCGCGGCTCAGCGCATACATGGCCTCCATCTGCGCATTCCAGCTTTCGATGCGGTCGTCAAGGTCGATGGCGAAGATGCCCACGTTGATGGATTCGACGATGTTCTCGTTGAACTCTTTGAGGCGCTCGAATTCGACGATTTTTTCCTCGAGCCGCGAGTAGAGGCGGGCGTTCTGAAGAGCGATGCCGATGTAGCTGGCGAGGGATTCGAGCAGTTCGACATCCTCGCTGGAGAGAAAGTCGCCGCCCAGCGTGCGGCCCAGTCCGATAACGGCAATGGTGCGGCCGGAGGCGCCGTTCTGCGCCTGGGCTAAAGCACGAGCGGGCTTGTCGTCGGCGGATGGGGATTCTGCCACGCGGCAGGGGAGATAGTAGTTGAGGTCGAGCAGAGCCGCGGTGCGCTGCTCTTTGAGGGGCAGGTGGAGCACGGCCTGGGCATTTTCAAAAAAGATATGGCTGTGATCCCTGGCCTGGTCGAAGTTGAGAAAGCCAAGCGCCAAATGGCCGCTGGCGGCGCTCACTTCATCAGGCAATCCGTGCCCGGCGGCCAGGTGCAGCCGGCCGGAATCATCCGACATGAAGATGGCGACGCGGGCCACGAGGAGGGTGCGCGGCAGTTGCTCGACGATGGAACTGAGGAGGGCCTGAACATCGGTCTCGGAGCTGAGGCCGCGGCCGAATTCGACCAGGGCCTTGCGGTAGTCGTAGCAATGGCGGTCGAAGGCGCGATCGACCCAGCCCTGAATGCGACGCTTGAGGGGATCGAACACCAGCGCGGTAATGACGATGGCCAGCACCAGGCTGGACTCGCGTACCGCCTGCGGCATGGCATTGTGCACCCAGACGGAGATGAGGGCGATGGTGCCCACATAGCCGCCGACGATGAGCCCCGTTGCCAGCATGTAGGCCACGCCGCGCTTGAAGATCAGATCGGTGTCCATCAGCCGGTAGCGCACAATGGCCCAGCTGAAGGTAAGAGGCAGAAAGACCAGAAACAGGCCGGCAATATCTTCAACCAGGCTGACGCGCAGGTCGAGAAGATAAAGAACTGCGTAGATGGTGAATGGCACTACGGCAAGCAGAGTTCCGCGCGTGACCCACTTCAACTGCTGGCGCAACAGCGGCGACCCGGCCCGGCTGTAGCTGCGCAGGAAGAGCAGCGCGGCCAGCATGTAAAAGACGGCGTCGTAGGCCGTGGCGATCTGGTTGAGGCGGTCGAGCAGCAGCATGGTGGCTTCGCGCGTGCCAATCGACCAGAGCCACAATGCCAGCAACCCGGCGCCGGGCGCGTAAACCACGGGCACGAGCCAGCGGCGGCGGCCGCTCTTGAATCGCTCCTCAGGAAAGCTGAGCGCGAAGTGCAGGAAGAGCGCAGGTTGCAGAGCCCCGGCAACAACGTTGGTCCAGAAGACAGTCCAGTCGAGGACATCGAGCTGGCCGGTGTATTTAAGGGCGTACAACGCGAAAGAAACCAGGCAGAAAAGGTAAAAATGTGTGCCCCGGGGCGCGCCCCAGCGGCGAAACAGGACGTAGAAACCGATGAGCAGATAAATGAGGCCGATGACGCGCAAGCCGAGCTGGAGGCTGCGGTCGGTGGGCACCGGGATGACCGGAACGGGATTGTCGAGCGGGATGCCGTCGCGGGTGATGGCGTAGTAGACCTGGCCATAAGAGCCGGTGGCCCAGAGAGCACGCTCCAGGTCGGCTACCCTCGTTACCGGCTTCATGGGCGCAGTGGCTGATTCGGCGACGCCCGTCAGCAGATCGCCGGCTTGAATCCCCGCGTGCTCGCCGGGCAAATTGGGCAGCACGCGATCCGCGACCAGGCCCCCCCTGGCTTCATGCCACCAGACGCCGTCAAACGGCTCCTGTGTCTGCCGCTCCTGAAGGAGATTGAAGACGGCAAGCACGAACAGAGCCGCTGTGGCCAGAGCCAGCAGCGTAGCCTGCACGCGGTTGAGGAGACTGGTTTCCATAATGAGGGAGAGAGTCTACGCCGCTTTCTTGCCTGCACGTCGGTTGCCACGCGGAGAGGCAGTGAGGAGGATGCACAATCCTCGTGGCAATCACCTGAGAATACGCGTGATATGGACTTCCGGTTCCTCAAAAATGTCAACCAGAAGTGAAGTAAATCACTGAATTAGATGCAAAAAGCTGAATGGCTGTTCCCGAGTTGCGGAGGAATATATGGAAAATGGAATGACCGTGGAAATCCTTTGGATGGGTGGGGCGGGATCCAAGGAGATTGGCGTGAAGGCAATGATTTTGAATAGCTTGCATGGGAACAGAGCTGCGACAGGTCTCCACCGGAGAAAAGCGGCCCATTGATGATCAGTAACGATTTTTGGTGGGCTGGCCATACGAGGCTTTTGGCCCGTGCTTGCGCAGATAGTGGTGTTCGGCCACGTAGAAAGGAACCCCAGATTCGGCTGCGCCAAGAAGAATGCTACGGTAGGCGAGCCGGGCGATGTACTCAAGGACATCGGCGTGTTCTACGGCCTCGCCGGGAGAACGACCCCAGGCAAACGGGGCGTGGCCGGCCACCAGGACGCCGGGTACCGCAACTGGATCGAGGTTCTCAGACCGAAAGAGCCGCACAATCACCACGCCGGTATTGCGGACATAGCCCGAAGCGACCTCTTCAGCGGTGAGGGGCTCGGTGACAGGAACGGGACCGTGGAAGTAGTCGGCGTGCGTGGTGCCGAGGCAGGGTATCGGACGGCCGGCCTGGGCCCAGGCCGTGGCAAACTCTGAGTGAGTGTGAACGATGCCGCCGATCTGGGGGAATTCACGATAGAGGAGCGTGTGGGTGTCGAGATCACTCGAAGGCCGGAGCGATCCCTCCACGATGTTGCCTTCGAGATCGGTGACGACCATGTCGGCCGCGGTCAGGCTGGCGTAATCCACTCCGCTGGGCTTGATGACGATGAGTGGACGAGCGCTGTCCCGATCGATGCCGCTGGCGTTGCCAAACGTATGCGGCGCAAGACCGCGGCGGGCAATCTCTTGATTGGCGCGCACAACCTGTTCGCGAAGCGATTGGAGCAGCATGGCGTATCTCACATAGATTAAATCGTTGGCACGAGTTGTCGGCGTAGACTCACTCCATGGTGTTTGCCAGGCGGCTTCGCGAGGGGGTCCGGCGGGGTGAAATTACGTGCAGCGTGCGGATCTGGCAGAGCCCGCGCGTGAAGGTTGGCGGACGCTATCGCATGGAAGAGGGCGAGATTGAAGTCGACTCGATCGAGCCCATCGGATTCCCCGATATCACTCCGGCGCTAGCCCGCGAGTCAGGATTCCTTGGCGTTCTGGACCTGCTGAAGGTGGCCAAGCATGGGCGTGGCGAGAAGATTTACCTGGTGCGATTCCACTATGTGCCACCAGCGCTCAAGCGCGCAGCCAGTAAGGCTTCGGCACCACGGCGGCCAGCGCGGCAAACTCGGCGTCGGTGAGGCGGAAAGCTGCGGCGCTCAGATTTTCCTCAAGATGCTTGACGTTGCTGGTGCCGGGGATGGGCAGCATTACAGGTGAACGGCGCAGCAGCCAAGCCAGCGAGACCACCGCCGTAGAGACCTGACGTTCCGTAGCAATCCGCTGCACAACTTCATCGGCCTCGCGGCCCTGCGCCATCGGTCCCCAAGGCAGAAACGCAATTTTGTTGGCTTCGCAGTCATCGACTACGAAATCCCATTCGCGGTCGGAGAAGCTATAGCGGTTCTGCACGCAGACAATGGGAACGATTCTCCGCGCGCGTTGGATGTGCTCCAACGTGACATTCGACAGTCCCACGTGGCGGATCTTTCCTTGCTCTTTGAGATGTGCCAGGGTCTCCATGGAGGCGTCGAAGGAGACGGCCGGATCGGGCACGTGAAGCTGGTATACATCGATTCGTTCCAAGCGCAGGCGCTTGAGGCTGCCTTCAATGGCTTCGCGGATGTGTGCAGGGCTGGCGTTGTGTTGCCACACGCCAGGACCGTGACGCGTCCAACCGGCCTTGGTGGCGATGACGAGACCTGCGGGATAGGGCCAGAGAGCCCGCGCGATGAGTTCTTCTGAAACGTTGGGGCCATAAGAATCGGCCGTGTCGATGAAGTTGACCCCAAGTTCGACGGCGCGACGCAGAGTGGTCAGAGCAGCGTTGAGGTCGTCGGGAGGGCCCCAGATGCCCTGGCCGGTGATGCGCATGGCGCCAAAGCCCATGCGGTTGACGGTCAAGTCGCCGCCGAGGGTGATGGTGCCGGCCTGGGCGGCGGGAAGTTGGTCAGTCGTGGTTGCCATGCCATTCACTCTTGAGCTTGCTCGGAAAAAACGCAAATGCAGATCCTTCGACTTCGTTTGCCAAGAGCCGGCAACTTCGCTCAGGACGGCCGCTTGAGAGTCTTGCATCTCTCAAACGGTCACTTCCCAGCCTTTCTCGTAGCTGCGCGACCAGTACTTCATGGCTTCAGAGTCGTCGACGATGTGCGCGGTTTGCGGATCGATGCGCAGCATGCGGTTGACGAACCACGCAATGTTCGAAAGCAGAAGCATGGTCACGGTGACATTGGCGACGGGGATGGGCGAGTTGAGTTCTTC
>JASHYS010000251.1 GCA_030042915.1 Acidobacteriaceae bacterium | reverse complement strand
GCTGGGCCGACATTGTGGACGGAGCGCAGTATGAGAGCCCCAAGGCCGCGGTGGAGATGGCCGCGCCGGCCATGAAGCTGACGCTGATCATCGAGGCCACGCAGGATGCGGATTTCATTCCGCGGCTGATCCCACTGCTGACCCAGATGCCGCTGGATGAAGTGATGCGGCAGCCGTTTGTGGCGCCGCTGTTGCCGCCGCTGCTGGAACGCCACCGGCAGTCGCTGGAACTGATCCGCAGCCGCGCGGAGGAGCGCGACGGCGTGATCTTCTTCGACATTACCGATCATCCGCTGGAGGGATTCAACAAGTTCATTCCGTATTACCTGTTTCCGGATGCGACCTACTCGGTGGGGTTGTCGAAATCGAGCTTCCGGACGAAGGTTGCAGTGGGATCGAACCCATGGACCAGGACGGATCCCAAAAAGATGGTGAACCTGGCGCAGATTTGCGAGCGCTATGGCGGGGGCGGTCACGCGCGGGTGGGGGCCATCAGCTTTCCGCCGGACCGTGAGGCCGATGCGCGCGCAGCGGCCAAGGAGATTGTGGCGGAGCTGCGTAAAGCAGGGGGCAGGATTAGGGGACAGGGAACAGCTTTTAGCTCCTAGCTCCTGGCCTCTAGAACTGGTTGCATAAATACCGCAGCGCGCTGGAAAACCATCCCTCAGGGGCCAAAGCCCCAGCGTTTACGCGGCTTTTGCGGCACGACTGTAGTCGTGCCCTTTCAAAAACGCATTTATGCAACCAGCTCTGGTGGGTGAGTCTGAAGTTCGTTGCAGAAGTCGAAGCCGCGAAATGCAGGTCCTTCGACTTCGTTTGCCGCACAAAACGCGGCAAACTTCGCTCAGGATGACCGTTCTATTGGTTGGCGAACTTTAGACTCAGGACCTTAGCTTTCGGTGTGACCCGAAGGCCGCATTTTTCCGGCATCAGTTTACGCGATGAGTGAGTTTTTGTTTGCCTACGGAACGTTGCAGCCGGGGTGCGCGCCGGCGAAGGTTGGGGCGCTGGCGGCGAAGTTGCGGGCAGTGGGCAAGGGGTCCGTTCGGGGGAAGCTGTACGATCTGGGCGGGTATCCGGGCGCGGTACCGGATGCGCGGGCGGCGGCGAAAATTGCGGGCACGGTGATGGAGCTGCCCGAAGATGCCGCCTATCTGGCGCAGCTCGACGCCTACGAGGGATACGATCCGCAGGCGCCGGAGACGAGCGAGTACGTTCGCGTGCGGCAGGTGGTGGAACTGGAGGGCGGCGGCGCGATGGAGTGCTGGATGTACCGGTACAACCGGAAGCCCGATGAGCAGCGGCGGATTGCGAGCGGCAATTGGCTGAAAAGAGTGGGTCGGGCCGAGAGCGAGGGAGCCGGCCAGCACGCGCGATGCGCGTCCATACTATCTCCAGCCGCACCTCCATAGATAAAGGCACTTCGCTGAGCGTGCCCGCACTCTCTCGATCGTTCCGGCCGGGTCGCACGTCCCTGCTGGCTGGCCCGTAACGGTTATGGCCCCAGCCGATTGAGAGATTCGCGGGCAGGATTTGTCGGGCGGGTTGCAGTAATACGCGTCGGTCAACTCAAAGTCGTAAATGATCCGCGAAGGTGCAAGGCCAGACGAGCCATTTGTGGGTTGGAACTGTGTTTGCTTTGCGAGGCGGACTGCGGCTTCTCTGAGCATCGGAGGCCCGCTGACGACATCTGCCGATTCGACAGTGCCGTCGGGGTTCAGAGTGATCTTCAGATCCACCTGTCCAGAAACATGGGCGGCCAAGGCGATCAGAGGGTAAAAGGCAGGCGGCAACTTCGTGACCGCGAGTTGGTTTGGCGAGCCGCTCGCCGTGTTGGGCTGCTGGGCGAATGCTTTGCATGAAAGTGCGCAAGCCAAGAGTGCGATTGCGGCTTTTCTCATGGGGTCGAGTATAGGGGCATTTCCGCCCGAATTCCCTGGGTCCACATCACAGCCCCAGTTCCCCCGACCGCTTCTTCATGGCCTCAATGCAAAAACCGATGTGGGTGTCGAGGTCGACGCCGAGTTCGGCGGCGCCCTTGACAATGTCTTCGCGGTGGACGGCACGGGCGAAGGCTTTGTCTTTCATCTTTTTCTTCACGCTGGGTACTTCCACCTCAGCGATGGATTTCGAGGGTTTGACCAGGGCGCAGGCGGTGAGGAAGCCGGCCAGCTCGTCGCAGGCGTAGAGGGATTTGGCCAGGTGCGAGTTGCGCGGAACGCCGGAGTACTCGGCGTGGCCGAGGATCGCGGTCCGCATCTCTTCGGGCCAGCCGAGGCGCTCGAGCTCGCGGACGCCGACGAAGGGGTGCTCTTCGGCGGTGGGATGGCGCTCGTAGTCGAAGTCGTGGAGCAGGGCAGTGGTGGAGTAGAGGTGGATGAGGGCTTCGCGGGCGTCGCCTTCGAGTCCGAGCCGGTCCGCTTCCTTTTCGCCGTAGGCGGCGACGCAGGCCTCGACCGCGAGCGCGTGTTTGCGCAAGCTTTCGCTCTGGGTCCACTCGGTGAGCAGTTGCCAGGCCTGATCGCGCGAAAAGGGCGAGGTGGCTGCGGTCATTCTGCCTCCTGTTAACTAGTGTGGTTCGCGAATCGTCGGGTTTTGTGGGGTCTGCTGGGGTTCTTTTCCGTTTGTCCCCAAATTTCTACTTGACAATTATGGTTCGCATCGTTGAAAGTAGCACCAATCACGGTGCAACCATGCACCGCGGAGTCCATGCTCTGGCGCTCCGCGCATCCCGAATGGCTACTTCCATAGTCAGCGTGGAAACACGCGAAGTGGTGCGTTGCGAATACTGCAGGCTCATGCAGTATAGAACCAGTAATTCCCTTTGCAGAAGGTGCCGTCGCCCCCTCGATATCGAGGAGCCGGTGCATTTGGCGCCACAACTGGTGACGAGCCAGCCGGCGCCAAGCAGCGGCGGAGCAGGACTGCAGGTGGCAGCGCAAGTGCGCGAGATGCGCCGGGCGCGCCACCTGAGCCAGCGGCAACTGGCAGGGCGGATGCAAGTACCGCGCACCTACATTTCCAAAATTGAGAATGGCAAGGCGATTCCCACGCTGGGGTCGCTGGAACGGCTGGCCACGGCGCTGGGCGTGGAAGTGCGGCAGCTGGTGCGCGATGAGCGCAGCCGCCGCGACGAAGAGGTAACCTCGATTCTGAGCGATCCTTTCCTGGCCGAAATTGCGGCGATGCTGCCGCACCTGGATTCACTGCACCGTACGCTGTTTTTCGGGGCGGTGCGCGACGCTGCGACGGGGCGGCGGCGCAGCGCATAGAAGAGCAAACGAACCAAGGCAAGTGTTTTTGCGGGCCGCCGGAGGCGGTGTTTGGCCGCCGCGCTGTTGTCCCACCGGTACTCCTGTGCATTGCAGGATTCGCCGAAATGCTATAGGTTCGAATGTGTGACTCCTCGGACCCGGCCGCAGGCCATCTCGATCCCGGCCGGAGATGTGTTCACGCGCAGCGCGGCCTGATACTCATCCCGTGCGTGAACTCCGTCGGCGCCACTTCGGGACGCCCAGACGGGATTGCGGGCGCCCGCGTGGAAACGGCACATGCGACCTACAGGCGAGTGGTTGTCTTCGTCTCCCACATTGCGTATTGAAGAACTGAGCGCGGAAGAGCGCGCAGTTTACGCGACCTTGCGGCCCGACCGCTTGCCGCACCACGTAGCCATCATCATGGACGGGAATGGGCGCTGGGCGGGGCGACGGTCGCTGAAGCGGTTTGTGGGCCATCAGCAGGGCGCCAAAGCGGTGCAACAAGTGACGGAGACGGCGGCGCGCATCGGGTTGCCGTGGCTGACCCTCTATGCGTTTTCGCTGGAAAACAATTTGCGCCGGCCGCGGGCCGAAGTAAGCTTCCTGATGCGGCTGCTGAGGACCTACCTGGATGGCAATCTGCAGCGCATGCTCGACAACAACATTCGCATGCGATCCATCGGGCGCACGCATGACCTGCCGCCCGACGTGCAGGACCACCTGCGCGCAGTAGAAGAGGCCACGTCGCGCAACACCGGAACCACGCTGACGCTGGCGCTGAACTACGGCGGGCGCACCGAGCTGGTAGATGCCCTTCGAGGGCTGGCGGCAGAGATAAAGCAAAAGCATCTGAACCCCGAAGAGATCACGGAAGCAGACATTCATCGTCATCTATACACGGCGCAGATGCCCGATCCGGACCTGCTCATCCGCACATCGGGCGAGTTACGCATCTCCAATTTCCTGCTTTGGCAGATTGCCTACACCGAGATTTTTGTGACGGAGCGGTACTGGCCTGATTTCCGCGGGATTCACCTGCTGGAGGCCATCGCGGACTTCCAGCGGCGCGAGCGCCGCTACGGAGCGATCGGCGAGGGCGGCGGAGAAGTGGAAGAGAATCCCGACCGCATCAGGATCGCGGTGAGCTAGCCAAGCAGGCGTGGTTGGCCGATATCGCTTTCGCGAAACGAAACTGTGAAATGAGATCCGATGTGGCGAGCACCTGCTTGCCGGCGCGGAATGCGTGATGAACCAAATGAGAAGCCCTTTAGTAACAGTGGCTCTCTGGTCCGGCAGTGTATTCTCAACCGTGAATGAAAAGAGTCCTGACAGCGTTGGTCCTGATTCCGCTGGCCTTGCTTCTGGTTTTTCTGGGACCCCGCTGGCTGTTTTTGCTGGTGGTGGCCGGGGTTGCGGTGCTGGCGGGGTGGGAATATCTGAACCTGACGCGGCGCTGTGGGGCGAATCCGCCGCAGATAGCCACGCTGCTGGCCCTGGTGGCGCTGTTTGCGGTCGATTTCGAGTGGCCTGACCTGACTCCGGCTGTATTCGGCATCCTGGGTCTGGGGCTGCTGGTGTATTGCACCCTGTTCATGCGTGTTGAGGAGACGATCGCCAATGCCTCGGCATCGATCTTCTGCTTGCTCTATACGGGCTTGACGTTGCTGGCGCTGCCTTCGCTGCGCGAGCAGCCCGACGGTTCCTCGCTGGTGATGTTGGTGTTGTGCGTGGTGTGGGCCGGAGACACCGCGGCCTACTACGTTGGCCGCACGTGGGGGCGCCACCGGCTGGCGCCCACGGTGAGTCCGAGTAAAAGCTGGGAGGGAGCCATCGCTTCAGTGGCGGGGAGCATCCTGATTGCGGCGGCGCTCGTGGGGCTGGCCGCTTTGTTGCAGAAGCCATGGGACTCAGCGGTGGTTGCGTGGCTAGAGCGAGTGTGCCCGGCGGCGGTGTTGTCGTATCCCGACGAGCTTTGGTATTGGCTGGTGCTGGCCGCGGTGCTGAACGTGGCCGGACAGATCGGTGACCTGGCCGAGTCGGCGCTGAAACGGTCGGCGGGAGTGAAGGACTCGGGCGACTTGCTACCCGGCCATGGCGGCGTGCTGGACCGCATCGACGCAGTGTTGCTGGCCGCTCCGGTGCTGTGGTATGCGCAGGTAATTCACCAGAGGTTTTGACTGCAAGCCACCAGCCCTTAGCTTCTAGCAAGCGGCCCGGAGCGCCCGGTCCGTTGCTCGCCGGGCTGCGCCAGATGAAAAGGGCGCGGAGTGTGAAATCCTAGTCTCTTGCAGTTTGCGTGGGCTAGTAGCTGGAAGCTAGCAGCCAGGGGCGGAATTGAAGCGACTCGCCATTCTCGGTTCGACAGGCTCCATCGGGCAGAGCACCCTTTCCATCGTGGAGCAATTTCCTGAGCGTTTCTCTGTTGCGGCGCTGGCAGCTGGGCGGAACGTGGACGAGGCCTTTGCGCAGGCGGTGCGCTGGCGGCCGCGCGTGGTTTCGATGGCCACTGAGGAACTGGCGGGGAAATTGAGTGCGCGTCTGCGCCAGGGGGGAGTGACGGGCATCGAGGTGGTGCATGGAACCGCCGGCACCGTGACGTGTTCCACGCTGCCGGAAGTGGACTTTGTGGTGTCGGCGATTGTGGGCGTGGCCGGGCTGGAGGCGACGCACGCGGCGATTCTGGCCGGAAAACCGGTGGGGCTGGCCAACAAGGAATGTATGGTGGCGGCAGGTGAGATTCTGACGGCTGCGGCGCGCGAGCGCAAAGTTCCCATCCTGCCCATCGATAGCGAGCACAATGCGGTGCACCAGTGCCTGCGGGTGGGCGCGCACAGCGAGGTGAAGACCATCTGGCTGACGGCCTCGGGCGGACCGTTTCGCAAGCTTCCGCTGGAGCAATTCGCGAGCATCACGCCGGAGCAAGCTCTCAAGCATCCCACTTGGGTGATGGGGCGGCGCATCACAATTGATTCGGCCACCATGCTGAACAAAGGGCTGGAGGTGATTGAGGCCTGCCGGCTTTTCGACGTGACAGCCGATCAGGTGAGAGTGACGATTCATCCCCAATCGACGGTGCACTCGATGGTGGAATACGTGGACGGGTCAATTCTGGCGCAAATTTCGGTAACCGACATGCGGTTACCGATTCTGTATGCGCTGGCCTGGCCGGAGCGGCCGAAGTCGAACCTGACCTTCGATCTGGCGGGGCTGCGGGAGCTGGATTTCGAGGCGCCGGATTTTAAGCGCTTCCCTTGCTTGCGGCTGGCCTTTGAAGCGGCGCAAAAGGGAGGCACACATTGCATCGCCCTGAACGCGGCTGACGAAGTGGCCGTGGGTGCATTCCTCGAACGACGTATACCCTTTACCGGCATCCCGCGTACAATTGAACAGGTGCTCGCGGCGACCCCGGAGGCGCACCCCGGAACCATCCTGGAGGTGCTTGCCGCCGACCGGGAAGCACGGGAAAAAGCCTGGAGGTTGATTGAAACGGCGGTAACCGCGTAAAGACGACGTCCCCCGCGTCTGAAGCATCGAGACCTGAAATATCCTGAGTACATTCCAAAAGGAAGATCCGATATTTATGCATCAATTCCTGGTTTCTGCGGCAGCCTTCATCGTGCTTATCGGTGTGATGGTGGTGGTGCACGAGTTCGGGCACTTCATTGTGGCCAAGCTTTGTGGAGTGCGCGTAGAGGCGTTTTCGTTCGGCTTCGGACCGCGGCTGTTCGGATTCAAGTATGGTGAGACGGACTACAAGGTCTGCCTGCTGCCGCTGGGCGGTTTCGTCAAGATGACGGGCGAGAATCCAGGCGAGGAAGCGGCTGAGAATGCCGCCGAGGATCCACGGGCTTTTACATCGCATCCGCGCTGGCAGCGCATGCTGATCGGCCTGGCCGGTCCCACGGCCAATTTTGCGCTGGCCATGGCGCTGATGGTTTTTTACTTCGGCTGGATCAATGAGGTTCCCGCGGGCACGCTGAAATCGACAACTGTGGAGTGGGTAACTCCAGGTTCGGCGGCGGCTGTGGCTGGGATGCAAACGGGCGACGTTATTACAAGATTTGATGGTATCGATCATCCCGACTGGGAAGTGGTGTACGACCACTGCCGGTTGAATGCCAACCAGATGGTGCCGTTGACGGTGGAGCGCAGCGGACAGACGCTGAAGTTGAGCCTGCGCATTCCGTCGAGCGCCAAGAGCGATGCCTTCGATTTGAGCGATGCGGGAATCTCGCCGCAGTACCTGCTGGGCGCGATTGCCGTGGCGCAGGTGCAGCCGGGCACGCCCGCTGATCACGCCGGGTTGCGCGCAGGCGACGCCATCGAGAGCGTTGATGGCCACGCCTTCCACACGGTGGGCACCTTGGTGGCCTACATGCAGTGGGAAGAAGGTAAGCCGCTGGCGCTGACAGTGCTCCGCAATGGAGCCACGCTGCCGTTGACAGCGACGCCCGAGAAGATGGATACGCGATGGTTGTTGGGCTTTCTGGCGCAGCCCGTACCCATCCGCAAGAATCCGCTATCGTTGCCCGCAGCATGGAACAAGTCGACGGCGTTCACCGAGAACAATGCGTTGCTAGTGGTGGAAGTGCTGGACCGGTTGTTTACGAACCGGCTCTCGGTGAGGCAGCTGATGGGGCCGGTGGGAATTGCACAGGTAGCGGGCGAAGCGGCGGAGATGGATGGCTGGCAGCCGAAGTTTGTGCTGGCTAGTGAGATCAGCCTGCAATTGGGCATGCTCAACCTGCTTCCGTTTCCGATACTCGACGGCGGCATGATTCTGCTGCTGCTGATCGAGAGCGTGATGCGGCACGACATCAGCATGGCCATCAAGGAACGGATCTACCAGGCCGCCTTTGTGGTACTGATGGTCTTCTTTGTTTTCGTGCTCTTTAACGACGTGAGCAAGCTGGGGCTGTTCACGCACGCCGTCAAGCCGTAAAGCAGGGAATAGGGATTAGGGAACAGGGAACAGTCGCCGTGGTTGCGCTGCGTTCTGATTGCTCCGACTCGTCCTGATCCCTGAAGCCCTAATCCCCGACCCATGAAGCTTGGAGAATCCATGGCAGTCACGACCGAGGTGCGGGTGCGGTATGCCGAAACCGACCAGATGGGGATTGTGTACTACGCCAATTACCTGGTCTGGTTCGAGCTGGGCCGCGTGGAATTGCTCCGCTCGATGGGTATGGCCTATAGCCGGCTGGAAAGCGAGCACGGCTGCATTCTGCCGGTGATTGAGGCGCGCTGCCGCTACCGTGCGCCGGCCCGCTATGACGATGAAATCCTGATTGAGACGCGGCCCGCCCTGCTGCGCGGCACGGTGCTCAAGTTTGCCTACCAGATTTACCGCAAACCCAACCAAAAGGGGAAAGAGCGGCAGCTGCTGGCCGAGGGCGAGACGGTGCACGTGGTGTGCGATGACAAACTGCGGCGCAAGCCGCTGCCGGAAAAGTATGAGGCGGCGCTGCGCAAGCTGATGGCGGAAGAATAGAGCTTGGGTCAAAGCCCAACGTGATCGGCAGGGCTCTCGCGCAAGACGGGGGGAGACATGGTCCAGCGCAGGACAAAGGGCGGCCGGGTCGCTTTGTGCCCGTTGGCGCAGAGCGCGCCGCTTCCAAAAGTCCATGTCCGCAAAACGGAGATAAACTTCCTGGCTTGAGTGGGCACGTAAACGTTGACTCCCGCGCCGCAGGCATCTTCTTCGCAGGACACTGTGACTAGCCCAGCTTCAACTGCAGTTTGGTCCGGCGATACCTGGCATCGCTGGTGTGCCTCGGAGTGAACCGAAACTCGCCTGCACCTGGGACACAGAACGGCCAGTGGCGGAAATGAGACGAATGCACCACCTGGACCAAGAGGTTGAACCGCAGCGTTGGGAAGGAAGAGCAACATGGAGGTTGCGCAATGCTTCCGTGGGCAATAGACCTGCAGTGCAAACTGCGGAGCCATCTTATGCCCCTCCCACTGAGCAACTCTTGCCCATGATGAATGGCGCGTCAAGCATCGTTCAAGTCTCTCTCAGGATGACAGCTTCAAACTGAAACGGCGCTCAATCTGAGCCCTGAGGTGGGCCGTCGAGAGAGCAAGATGGACGAACCTTACTGCTCGACGAGAAGGTCCCCAACCGCCCGCCGGCCCCGGCCTGCGTGGCAATCCATGCAGGCCGTCACCAGGTTTTCCAGGCTGTAGTCGCCGCCCTCAGCGATAGGCCGGATGGGGTCTACCGTGGCTGTGAAGCGAGTGAGCTGCTTGTGGCAATGGCGGCAAACGTAGCCGTCGCGCTCGAAGACCTGGACGCGGAGCTGCTGCAGGTTGTCGTCGTCGGCGCCGGAGCGCGGGAACTTCAGCTTGGGCTCCAATGCCATGCGCTCGGCGCGGAAACGGCGGCAGGCTTCAATCTCGTCGGGAATGAGGACGCGGTAGAGCGTGCCCTCACGGTTGGGCTCGCCCTCACGGCGGATGGCGCCGATGGTTTCCAAGGCGCGCAGCGTTTCCTGCACCTTGCCCAGCGACACGGGGTTTTCGTCGAGCTGCGAGTAGGAAGACTTGACGACGGCAGTTCGCAATTGGCGTGTGCTGACGCGAAGACGAGGATTGCCGTCTTTGGCGATAGAGTGGCGGAAGAGGAACCAGTAGAAAGCCGCATCGTAGGGAGAAAGCTGCGGCTGCAGGTCGTCGACGATCTCCTGGATGATCTCGGGCAGCTCGAATGCGGAGAAATCCCGGCCGGCGGTGGAAACGCCTGATTGCATCTCCAGTTCAATGTCGCTCAGGAGCTTTCGAATCTGCTCAAGACGCTCGTTCATATTGGAAAGAATTCTACGCCCCTCACCAGCCAGCGGGCGGGAATTTTTCTTCGTGTTCTTTGACAGGGTTTGATCGGCTTCTGTGCAGGGAAACGCTATGCTCATACCCATGGATCGTTTGAACATGGAACCGGCGCTGAGCACTCCCGCGGAACTGAAAGACGTGCTTGCCGAGCTCTCGGCGCGCGAGCCAATCTTTCACCGGCCCGAATTCGGAACCTCACGCGCGGATTTTGAGCGCATGACCGCTGAAGACTTTTGGGAGACGGGTGCGTCGGGCC
>JASHYS010000250.1 GCA_030042915.1 Acidobacteriaceae bacterium | reverse complement strand
TGGAGCTATGGCGAGCTTTTTCGTCGAGAATTTCGGCTGCAGGGCGGCGCGAGCTGACGGCGAGGCCATCGCCGGACGGCTGCATGCGCTGTTCGAACGCGAGTCCCCGGCCGGCGAATTGGTGGTGGTGAACACGTGCAGCGTGACGGCCGAGGCGGACCGCGCCGCGCGCGCCTTCATCCGCCGCGCGCATCGGCGCAATCCCGCCGCCAGGATCGTTGTTACCGGCTGCTACGCACAGCGCGCGCCGGAAGAACTGGCCGCCATGGCCGGAGTGGCGGCCGTGGTGGGCAACAGTCACAAGGCGCTGGCGCCCGAGATTATTGCCGACGTGGCGCGCGGCGCGGGGCAGGCCGCAACTTCTGCGATCGCGATGGTTCCGGTGGCATCGTTGCTACCGGCGGGCGCGGCTCCGGTGTGGGCCGACGATGGGTTTGCCCATTCCTTCCTCGAGGATTCCCGCCTGGGCGAGTCGTATCCGGTTGCGGGCAGGCAAACGCGGCCGAATCTGAAGATCCAGGAAGGCTGCGGGAACCGCTGCACGTTTTGCGTCATCCCGTTCACTCGAGGTCCATCGAAAAGCCTGCCCCACGCGGCGGTTCTGCGGCAGGTGGAGGCCTTTGTGGCCGCCGGAGGCAAGGAGCTGGTGCTTTCGGGGATCAATCTGGGCCGATGGGGGCGGGAGTTGACCTCGGAGGTGGGCGCGCCTGCGAACCTGGCCGCGCTGGTTCGCGCGATTCTGGAGCAGACGGCGCTGCCGCAACTGCGGCTGAGCTCGATTGAGCCCATGGATTGGGATGACGGGCTGATTGGCCTGATGAGGGAATTCGGAGGCCGCCGTCTGGCACGGCACGCGCACTTGCCGCTGCAGTCGGGCTCAGACGCTGTGCTGCGCCGCATGCACCGCCGCTACCGTCCGTGGCACTACGCGGAAAAAGCAGCCGCGCTGGTTGACGCAGCGGGCGAGGATCTGACTCTGGGCGCGGATGTGATGGTGGGCTTTCCGGGCGAGACGGATGGCGAGTTCGAGGAGACGCTCGAGTTTGTCCGCGCGTTGCCCTTCGGCTACCTTCACCTGTTTCCGTTTTCGCCGCGGCCGGGGACCCAGGGGTGGGCACTGCACGCGGCGTCGCCGGTTGCGGCTGCCGTTGTTGGGGAGCGTATGACTGCCCTTCGCGCCCTGGCAGCGGAGAAGAGTCGCGCCCATCGCAGCCGCTTCGTGGGCCGCCGGATGCGTGCGATTACCTTGCATACCCCAGCCGAGCGTGCTGCGCGCGGCCAATGTGCTGCGCTCACTGAGAACTTCCTTCCCGTCGAACTTGACGGCGAATTCCCGGCCAATCAACTCCTCACGCTGCGTGTGATGGGTGTGAACCGGCAAGGCGAACTGCTGGCGCACTCAGAAGAAGCCAACACGCGCTAATTGTTACCTTTGCACAGGCTGGGCCAGTGCTATACTCAGTGTGCGTTGCTGCCGTTTCGGCTCGCGGAGCGCACGCGCGCGGGCCGTTTTGGCAAAACATTCGGAGGAGCACCATCGCATTCGATAAACGATCGGCCAAGTCCTTCATCCGCATTAACGAGCGGATTCGCGCCCGCGAAATCCGCGTTATCGACGAAAACGGCGTACAACTCGGCATCCTGCAGCCCTTTGAGGCGCTGCGCATTGCGCGTGAGCGCGGCCTCGACCTGGTTGAGGTTTCGCCCAACGCAGTCCCGCCAGTGTGCCGCATTCAGGACTACGGCCGCTACCTTTACGAAAAGGAAAAGAGCGAGCGCGCAGCGCGCAAGCGGCAGAAGGTGATCACCATCAAGGAAGTCAAGTTCTCGGTGACCGTGGACGAGCACGACTACCAGACGAAGAAGAACCAGGTGAACCGGTTTTTGACCGATGGCGACAAGGTGAAGGCCAGCCTGCGCTTCCGTGGCCGCCAGATGGCGCATCGCGAGCTTGGCTACGACATTATCAACCGGCTCATCCAGGACATCGGTGACGCCGGGGTGGTGGAATTCATGCCCAGGATGGAAGGCACGATCCTTCATGCGGTGCTGGCGCCGGCGCGCAAAGATGCTGCCCGGTCCAAGCCGGCGCAGGCTGCGCAAGCCTAACGGCCAGAACGCTTCAGCTACATTTCGAACTCAGCGCTGCACGTGGACGGTCGCAGGCGCAGGCTTGTGCCTGCACCGCAAAGCTTTGTCATTGAGATCTCAATGAACGCCGGACTTGGGGAAGATCTGCTGCAGCCAGGGAAAATGCACGAACGAAGTAAGCACCAGCACGGTGCAGCAGAGGCCCAGCAGAGCCATCAAGCGCGGCTCGCGGTAAAGCTTCTCGGGATTCTGGACGGGGCTGTCGAGCTGAAAGGCCATGTTGAAATAGACGGCCATGAGCAGTGCGATAAAGGGGAAGGCAAAGATCATTTCCATGCGATAGCGCATGATGAAAGCGCCGAAGAAGAGCATGGAGGTGGCGGCATAGAACAGCACGGAGACGAGCAGCGACTGTTCGGAATAGAAGAGGAAGGAGCGCCGGTAGAGCGCGGCCGATTCATAGCCGATCTGGCGGTATTCGCTGAAGCGCTTGAGGGCCATGAAATACCCGCCCAACGCCCAGTAAGCGATGAGCAGCGAGGCCGGCGGAAGCACGGTGGCGGTGACGATGTACCACCCCACGCAGAAGCGAATGGGATTGTTGATGGACTCGGAAAGAACGTCGAGATAGGGAACGTCCTTTGTCCGAATGGGGGGAATGTTATAGAGGCAGCCCATGACCCAGAGTGCGAGAACGCTGAAGAAGAGCTGCCTGGATACCGCGAGCGCGAGCAGAAAACCGACACATGCAACGGCCAGCCATTGCGCCCAGGCGAAGGGAATGTTGATGTTGCCGCAAGCGGCGGGGCGAAGGCGCTTGGTGGGATGTAAGCGGTCGAAGGGCGCGTCGAGGAGCTCATTGAGCACGTAATTGCTGCTGGCCACGGCGATGACCGCCAACAAGCCCATCACGGCCCGCCAGAAAAGCGACGCGTTGGCCGGCTGCCCGGTGAGGCTGGCGGCTATGACGATGCCGGGAAGGACAAAAACCTGCTTGACCGAGTGGTCGAGGCGAAGAAGGTCGAAATGGGCGGAAAGTCGGCCTTTCGCAACACTCAAAGGCAAAGAAAGGGTTGTAAGACTCATACGGCATCCTCAAAGGATCGCGATTCCCGACCCTTTTCGTTGAAGCTCCTGCTTTGGTTTTGGCGCGAATTCACCGATGGGAGCTTCGCACTCCGGCCACGCACACTCCCGGCGGGGGAAGATGAATCTCGACACCGACACCAATACATTGTTGTAGGACGCGGATTTTTCGTTTCGGGGTACCTGAGAGTGGGTAATTTTGTCGAATTGGACAAAAGTAACCTTTTCAACAATACCCCGACATCCTTTAGTGTAAACTTACGTGGAAATCGTACGTCTACGTCGCTATAGGAATGACGCTGGAGCCCTGCCCAGGGACGCCGCGTACGGCGCCATTCCTAGGGCCTTGCTGGCAAATTAGATACTGGAGCCGCTGGACTGCATGATGAGGAAACTGCTGCTGATCCCCCCCTTCCTTCTGATGTTTGTAGGCGCTGCCTTGCTCTTTGAACGTCCGGCGTACGCCTACGCTGATCCCGGGTCCGGGCTGCTAGCCATTCAGGCCGCAGGATCCGCGCTCATTGCCACCGGATGGTATTTGCGGCGCAAGATCTACGCACTGTTCCATCGCTTCGCAGCCAAGCCGAATTCCGAAGGCCCACCTGCCGCAGCCGACAGCCAGGGTCCGACTCGCCCGTGAATGGGCCAGCCCCGCGCTTTTAGAATGCTGAAATGATGCCAGCAGCGGAAAGTGAGCTGGACCTGACCTTCCGCGACCCCGCCGGCCGACTACGGCTGACTGGGAGCTGCGCTTTGCGGCAAATCCGCCCCGCCGCTGTGGAAGAAACCGGAGCATTCCTTGCCAGCCCGCTGCGCGCGGAGCTGGAAGGGAGCGGCGATTTGATTGCGAGCCGGGTGGCGCATTCAGGCGATCATGCCCTCGTGGCACCGGGCGAGCTGTGGCTGGAACACCCGCGCATCGATCCCATCAGCTATCCCTGGGAATGGACGACGGGGCAGTGGCGCGCTGCCGCCGAGCTGACGCTGCGACTGGCAAGCCGGGCTATTCGAGCGGGATGGACGCTGAAGGATGCCACGCCGCTGAATGTTCTTTTCAGCGGCGCGCTGCCTGTTTGGGTCGACGTGCTGTCGTTCGAGCGGCGCGATCCGCAATCCACAGTCTGGCTGGCGTACGGGCAATTCGTGCGCACGTTCCTGCTTCCGCTGGCTGCGGCCAAGCACCTGAGCTGGCCGCTGGAGGCGACTCTGCTGGTGCGCGACGGATACGAGCCGGCGCAGATCTACGAGGCATTGGGGTTCTGGCGACGGCTCGATCCCGACCTGCTGGACGTGGTGACGCTGGCGACGCTGGCGGAGCGAAGAGGAGCAAAAGGGGGCAAATCGGGCAAGCCTGGATCGGTGGCCGATGCGGAGCTGGCTGCGCATATTCTGCAAAAACGGATCGCGCGCCTTGGCAAGCAGATCGGGCATGCGGCCGCCAGCCGTCATCGCAGCCAATGGAGCGAATATGAGCAGTCGGCGAGTCACTACCGGCCGGCCGACGTCGAGGCGAAAAAGAAAATCGTGAGGAACGCGCTGGAGCGCACGCGTCCCGCGCGCGTTCTCGACATCGGCGCCAACACGGGAACCTACTCGCTGATGGCGGCCGAGGCGGGAGCGGAAGTGGTGGCAGTGGAGCGCGATGCCGCGGCGCTTGAGGTGTTGTGGCAGGCAGCGCGGCAGCAGAACAAGCCGGTGACCGCGTTGACAGCCAACATCGCGCGCCCTACGCCCGCAGCGGGCTGGCGCAACCGCGAGCATTTGTCGCTGCTCGACCGGCTGGCCGGGAAGTTCGACCTGGTGCTGATGCTGGCGGTGATCCATCATCTGATTCTGCGCGAACAGCTTCCACTGGGACACATTGCCGATCTGTGCGTGGGGCTTACGCGCCGCTGGCTGCTGCTGGAGTGGGTGCCGCCCTCTGACCCCATGTATCAGGAATGGCTGCGCGGCCGCGAAGATCTGTATGGTCATCTGACCGAGGACGATCTGAAGAGCGCGTTGGCTGCGCATTTTGCCCAGGCCGGCCGCGACCAACTGGAGAACGGACGCGTGCTTCTGCTTTTTGAGCGCATTGCGGGCCAGGGCAGCGCCGCGACTCAAGCCGAGCCGCCTCTATCGGTGAGCCGGACATGATCAAACGGCTCGCCCAAATGTGGGGCTTCGCCTCCATCCTGCTTCTGCCCAACTACATTGACCTGACGTCCTCGACGGGCGACGCGCGCATGCGTTTTCCCGGACCGCTCACGAAGATCGCGCTCGCACAACTCACTGACTTTCTCATCGTAGCGGTGGTTTTTGGCGTGCTCATGGCGGTGCTGCGCAAGTTGAAAACGTGGCCGAAAATTCGCTGGGCGCTGATAGCGTTGCTGCCGGTGTTCCTGTTTGTGCGCAACCTGAATGTGATTCCCTTCGACGTGCCCA